>CANQKG010000040.1 GCA_947624425.1 uncultured Clostridia bacterium
CGGCAAGGCGATTACTCGCCGCAGCCGATGTCGGGAACCGCAAGAGGAAAAAGCGGTTTTGAATCCCACCACCGCGCAAAGCGCGGTCCCCCTCCCTTTGACAAGGGAGGTTTTGACAAAGACGACAGCTTTCTCGTAAACCCAGTTTTGTCCCTCGAAGCGTGGCGAATTTTTCGCCACGCTCTTTATTTTTCGGTGATAACATGGGAATAGGCGGTTTTGCTGGCAACGCCGTCCAGCCGACCCAGCTTTCCGGCGATGGTGCTGATGACGTCCTCCGGCGCGTCCACCGCCACGCAGATGATGTGAACGCCCTTTGCACGGTAGGGAAGCCCCATTCTGCCGATGATATAAGAGCCGTAGGTGTGCAGGATAGCGTTTACCTCCTCTACATGAACGGTGTTTTCGAGAATGATGCTGATAACTGCCACTCTTGTTTTCATGCGATCCCTCCAAACAAAAAGGCTTTTCGCAAAATGCGAAAAGCCGAATAGACCGTCCAAATAGACGGCGGGTGTATTTTCGGCTTCTACGCGGAGCGCATCCTTGTAGTCAGAACGAAAAATTGTCTGTCTTTATCATACAGCTTCTTTCTTATTTTGTCAAGCGGAGATCACGGCGCAGTCAAAGGGCGGGACGATCAGATTGCCCGCGGCGACCCGACCGGCAAAGGGACGGTGCTTCCCAAAGCCGTGGGGAAGGGGGAGGATCACCTCCCGCTCGGTGTTGTTGATCGCCGCCACGGTCTGATGTGCGCCGTCCTGCCGGAGGATCGCCGTAAAGCCGCCCTCGGCAGCCAGAAAGCGGAAGTCCCCGACCCGAACGGCAGGCGACGCCTGCCGCCATCTGCCAAGCTCCTCGGCAAACCGGACAAGCTCCTTATCCTCCTGCTTCCAGGGGTAACAGCCGCGGTTGAAGGGATCCTTATACCCCTGCATACCCGCCTCGTCCCCATAGTAGATGCAGGGCAGGCCGGGCAGGAAGTATTGCAGCACCATGGCGAGCTTCAGAAGGGTCTTTCCCTTTTGATAGGCCGCTTTGTCCAGCCCGTGATGGGACTGCCACAGCCGGTCGTGCTGCGCACAGTCGGGACCGGCAAGCACGGTGATGGCACGGGCGGTATCGTGGGTGGAAAGGGAGTTCATCAGCACGTCCAGCACCGGCTTCGGATAGTTTTCCACAATGGTCAAGATCCGCTCGGCAAACAGATGGGCGTTTTTGTCTTTGAGATAGCTTAAAATCGCGTCCTTGAACGGGTAGTTCATCACCGAGTCAAGCTGCTTCCCCAGAAGGTACCGCCGCTTGACGCCGTAGCTTTCCTTATTGGAGGCGTCCTCCCACACCTCGCCCAGAATGAGCGCGTCGGAGCGGGTGCGCTTGATGCTCTCCCGCAGCGTGTCGATAAAGGAGTCGGGCAGCTCGTCCGCCACATCCAGCCGAAAGCCCGACGCCCCGCGTGACAGCCAAAGCGGGATCACGCCGTCCTCGCCGCAGATGAAATTCCGGTAGTCCTCGTTGCACTCGTTGAGTTCGGGCAGAGTACGAAAGCCCCACCAGGACTGGTAGCCGTTCGGGAAATCGTAGAACTTGTACCAGGCGTTGTACCGGCAGTACCGGTCCTGATACGCGCCCGCATTGGGATATCTGCCGTACCGGTTAAAATAGATGCTGTCGCTGCCGGTGTGGCTGAACACCCCGTCCAGTATGATCGAGATGCCTTCTGCCTTTGCATCGGCGCACAGCCGCTCAAAATCCTCGTTCGTACCCAACAAAGGGTCCACGTTCCGGTAATCGGCGGTGTTGTACCGGTGATTGGAGTGCGCCTCAAAGATCGGATTGAGGTAAAGGCAGGTTACCCCCAGCGATTTGAGGTAGGGGAGCTTTTGCCGGATCCCTTCCAGATCGCCGCCGAAATAATCGTTGTTTTTCACTTCGCCGTTTTCGTCCGGCAAAAACCACGGCATACCGCCCCAGTCGGAGCGGAGGAACCGGTCGTCCGGCACATTTCCTTTCGGCGTGCCGCTCGGATAAAAGCGGTCGGGGAAAATCTGATAAAAAATGCCGCCTTTGAGAAAATCGGGGGTGGAAAAGCCCTTTTCATATACCGTAAGCTGATAGCATTCGCCGTCATACTGGGTGAGGATGGCGTCGGAGGAATTGGTCTGCTTTTTCACGCAGATCGCGTTGTAGTCCGCGTTCATCTTAAAATAATAATGGTAAACGCCCGGCTGTGCCACCGTGATCTCACACCGCAGGATCACCTGCTCCATGTCCTCCCGTTCGACCTCCATGGGATAGCTCATCTCGCACTGATTGGGGATAAACAGGATCAAACGGGGATTATTGGCATATACGGTGCGGGGAAGCGCTACACGGAACCGGCAGGGTGTGTCGGTGGGCAGCGCGCCGAAGTAGGATTTATAGTAGTGGTTCCTGCTGTCAAAGACCTGCAACTTGAGATCCCCTCCTTGGTTCACATAACATTCCCAGTATACGGGATTTGGCAGGAAAAGTCAAATGCCACAAAAGTTATAAAAAGAATTCAGAAAAAGTTAATGTATCGGCGCAAATATGTGTTATAATTGTAACAGCGGTATGGTAACAGAAGTGTTGACGATAAAGGAGGAATCATACATGGGACCCGGAAAAATACTGGTAGTGGACGACGATAAGAATATCTGTGAGCTGCTGCGGCTTTATTTGGAAAAGGACGGATTTTCGGTCGTCATTTCAAACGACGGGCAGGATGCGGTCAACCGTTTTTCCTCGGTCAATCCCGATCTGATCCTGCTTGACATCATGCTGCCCGGGCTGGACGGCTGGCAGGTCTGCCGGGAGGTGCGGAAGAAATCCAACCTGCCGATCATCATGCTGACCGCCAAGGGCGAGACCTTCGATAAGGTTCTGGGGCTGGAGCTGGGCGCCGACGATTATGTGGTAAAGCCGTTTGACGCCAAAGAGGTGATCGCCCGGGTCAAGGCGGTGCTGCGCCGCACCGGGAAGAATGACGACGCCGCGAATGAGGTCAAGGAAGTGGCGTACGATAAGCTGAGCGTCAACATGACCCGGTACGAGGTCAAGGTGGACGGTAAGGTGGTGGATACGCCGCCCAAGGAGCTGGAGCTTTTGTACCATCTGGCTTCCAATCCCAATCGGGTGTTCACCCGCGATCAGCTGCTGGACGAGGTGTGGGGCTTTGAATATTACGGGGATTCTCGCACCATCGACGTACATATCAAGCGGCTCAGGGAAAAGCTGGAGGGCGTGTCGGATCAGTGGTCGCTGAAAACGGTCTGGGGCGTCGGCTATAAATTTGAAGTGAACGACTGAGATGCAAAAGAGCATTTTTCAAAAATACTTTGCCGTTTTTGCCGCGCTTTTGATCTGTGTGATGATGATTTTGGGCGGCGTGCTGATGGCGTTTGCCGCCAACTATTTTCGGAACGAGCGGTACCAGCTTTTAAGCGAAAACGCCGGCCGTGCCGCCGAGGTGATCCTGCGGGACTACCGGCGGAATGACGACGGCACGGTCAGCGTTTCGGTGGTGGCGCCCACCTTTTCGGTGCTGGCACAGGCGATCGACGCCGACTTTTTCTTTGTCCACGCAAACGGCAGGTGTGAGCTTTGCACCGAGCAGCAGCCCTGCGTGCATATGACCTACACTCTGCCGGAGGAAATTCTCTCCGCCGCGCAAAGCGGCGTGTTCCGGGAAACGGGGAAGCTGGGCGGCATCTATCAGGCGTCTCATTACACCGTGGGCGTACCGGTCACGGAAAACGGCAGCGCGCTGGGATATGTCTTTGCCTCGACCGATACCCGCGCATTGACAGACTTTCTCGGCAGCCTCAGCCGGATGTTTCTGCTTTCGGTCATCCTGGTACTGCTGATCGCCTTTGTGGTGCTTTATTTTGTCACGCTGCGGCTGGTGCGGCCGCTTCGGGATATGTCGGTGGCGGCGCACCGCTTCGGCGAAGGGGATTTCTCGGTGCGGCTCCAGATCGCCGAGAATGACGAGATCGGGCAGCTTGCCCGTTCCCTCAACCGGATGGCGGAATCTCTCGCGGTGCTGGAGCAGACCCACCACAGCTTCACCTCCAATGTTTCCCACGAGCTGCGTACCCCGATGACCTCGATCGCAGGCTTTATCGACGGCATTTTAGACGGCACGATCCCGCCGCAGGAGCATAAAAAGTATCTGCGGATCGTCTCGGACGAGGTGCGGCGGCTCTCCCGGCTGGTGCGGTCGATGCTCGATCTGTCCCGGCTGGAGGCGGGCGAGCTGCAGATCAAGCCGACGGTGTTCAACGCCGTGGAGGTCATCTGCCAAACGGTGTTCTCCTTTGAAAAGCGGATCGAGGAAAAGGGGATCACCATGACCGGGCTGGATCATGAGCCTGTGATGGTCAAGGCGGATCAGGATCTGATCCATCAGGTGCTGTATAATTTAATGGAAAACGCGGTAAAATTTACCGATGAAAACGGGGAGATCGCCGTTTCCTTCCGAACCGACGGGAACCGCACCCGGATCGCGGTTCGGAATACCGGCGCGGGGCTCGGCCGCGACGAGGTGGCGCAGGTGTTCAACCGCTTTTATAAAGCGGACCGCTCCCGCGGGCAGGACACCTCCGGCGCCGGACTGGGGCTTTATATCGCCCGCTCGATCGTGCAGCTGCACGGAGGCGAGATCCGGGTGGTCAGCGAGGAAGGGAAGTATACCGAATTTTCGTTCACCCTTCCGGCGGAGAAAGCTGCCCGCCGCCGCAGGGAAATGATCCCCGATGAAGCCGGGCAATCACAGTCAAAGGAGTGAGCATAAATGGAGTCTTATCAACCGAACACGCCGGACGAACAGCCGGAGAACCCGTGGGGGCGGGCGGAATCCACGCCTTACGGCACACCGTCCGAGCCAAAGCAGACGAACAATCCCTATGACCGCCAGTTTGCCCGAACAGAGGGCTTTTCCACGGCGGGACAGGTGCCGCCCAGTCAGTGGCGCACCGTCCAGACAGGGTCGCAGCCGCCTCCCCGTCCGCCCAAAAAGAACAGGGGACTCGCGGCGTTTGCCGTGGTCATGACCGTGCTGTTTCTCGGCACGCTGGGACTGTTTGCCGCTACTCTACTCCATCGCGGGGAGGTCGGCACGACCGATGAGAATGTGCATGATACGGTCAGCCTGGTGATCCGGGACAGTGAGGACGATGACACGCAGGAGGAACTGCCGGACGGCAGTTTGAGCTACCGTCAGATCGCCGCCAAGGTCTGTCCGTCGGTGGTCGGCGTGGTCGCCCATTATAATACCCAGAGCCAGACGATGACCTCGGACGGTGAGGGGAGCGGCGTGATCCTCACGGCGGACGGCTATATCGTCACCAACGCCCATGTCGTGTCGAATGTTTCGACCGGCGAAAAGGCAAGCCGTGTGGAGGTGGTGATGCCGGCGGATTCCGCCACCTACGAAGCGGACGTCGTCGGCGTGGACGCCAAAACCGACCTTGCGGTGCTGAAGATCACGGCGCCCGACCTCTCACCAGCGGAGCTGGGCGATTCCACTGCCTGCGCGGTCGGGGATATCGTGCTGGCGGTGGGCAATCCGGGCGGATTGAGCCTTGCGGGCAGTGTCACGCAGGGGATTATCTCCGCCGTGGATCGGCCGGTGCGCACCGCTTCCACCGGCTATACCATGAACTGCATCCAGACCGACGCCGCCATCAATCCGGGGAATTCGGGCGGCGCGCTGGTCAACGATCACGGCCAGGTGATCGGGATCAATTCCTCCAAGCTGGTCGCTACCTCTTATGAGGGGATCGGGTTTGCGATCGCCATGGCGGACGTCAAGCCGATCGTGGAGGATCTGATCCAAAACGGCTATGTGCCCAACCGTGCGCGGCTGGGGATCACCTATACCATGATTACCGAGGAAACGGCGCAGGCAAACGGCGCGGTCGCCGGGCTGTGGGTGCGCTCGATCGCCGATGACAGCAATCTGAAAAACAGCGAGCTGCGGGAAGGGGATATCATCACCCATATCGACGGCGAGGCGATGACCTCCAGCAACCGGGTGACCGAGCTGCTCCGCAAAAAGGCGCCGGGCGACACGGTTCAGTTGACCGTCAGCCGCACCCAGTGGGGAAGCGGGGAGCCGACCACCTTTACCGTCACCACAACGCTGGTCGCCGATACCGGCAACAGCACGGTATCGTCCCCGAACGAGTGATCGACAAAGTATCTTGTCATATTTTCCATTAAGCTAACTGCTGTTGTCAAAACCTCCCTTGTCAAAGGGCTTTGCCGCCGAAGCGCGCCGGGTGGGCGATGAAGTAGCCACCGTCTTTGTCAAAACCTCCCTTGTGAAAGGGCTTTGCCGCCGAAGCGCGCCCAGCGGGCGAAACAGCGAGGCGGGAATGGCGCCGCGGTCGACAAGCGGCAAGGCGATTACCCGCCGCAGCCGATGTCGGGAACCGCAAGAGAGCAGGGACCGCGCTCATGTATTCTCCCAAAGCCAAACGCAACTGTCAAAACCTCCCTTGTCAAAGGGAGGGGGACCGCGCACGGCGCGGTGGTGGGATTCAAAACCGAAGTATTCTTTTTTTCCACACGGCAACAAAAAGCACTTTGCTTTAATACCACTGACCAATATGGGTGTAGGCTAAAAAACCACCCGTTTAACGGGTGGTTTTAGTTTGTCGAAAAAGTAATCAGTAACGGAAAATTGATAATCCGTCACGAAGGCCGTCCAGTTGCCGCCTTCCGTGACACCCCTAGAGAAAACCGGTGCAGGCGGTGTCAGAATTGGTGCTAAGCCAAACCGGTTTTCGATGAAAAGGGGGAACAACGTGGCGATAAAATCGACACGCTCACCGGTATGCCGCGGCATACCGGTTTTTGCGTAGATTTATTTTGAAAGCGTCCGGCGTTTGCCGCGGCTCCCCTGTGAGCGTTTTCCGTTCGCTACCGCGCGTCGGATGCGGGCATTCTTTTTGGCGGCTGTCTGCCGCAAACCATTCTATGCGGGGAAAATCGGTTTGGTGCGGCAGTTTTTTTCGGGCAAAAAGCCGCGTTTCCGTTGACGAATCGGGAAAAATGATGTAAACTGTTACTGTTCGCCCATCGTTTTTTCCGGAGGTACGACATGGAAGTAAAAATTTCTCCCTCTCTGCTCGCCTGCGATTTTGCCCGTTTGGGTGAGGAGGCGGCACGGATGACCGCTGCCGGAGCGGATATGCTCCATGTCGATGTGATGGACGGGCATTTTGTTCCCAATATTTCGATGGGACAACCGGTGCTGTCCTGCCTGCGCCGTGCGACCGACGCCATGCTGGACGTGCATCTGATGATCTCTCACCCGCTGCGGTATATTGCGGATTTTGCCCGTGCGGGCGCCGATCTGATCACCTTTCATTACGAGGCGGAGGATGAGCCGCGTGAGGTGATCCGTGCGATCCGTGCCGCGGGAGTGCAGGCAGGCATTTCGATCAAGCCCAAAACCGATCCCGAGGTACTGCTGCCGATTCTGCCCGCTTGCGATCTGATCCTTGTTATGACGGTGGAGCCGGGCTTCGGCGGGCAGGGCTTTATGGCGGATATGCTGCCGAAGATCTCCTATCTCCGCGCCGCCGCCGGGCGGCAGGGACTTTCGCCGATGATCGAGGTGGACGGCGGGATCAATGCCGAAACCGGGCGCATGGCGGTAAATGCCGGCGCCGACGTGCTGGTCGCAGGAAGCTATCTCTTTAGCGCTGCCGATCTGCCGCAGGCAATGGCGGCGCTGCGGGGTTAACCGAGACAGCGGTAGAGGGTCTCCAGCGCGTTTTCTTCGATCAGGCAGTCCCCGTGTTCCGCGCAGACGGCTGCTTTGATCTCACCGCAGCCGAGATAGGCTCCGTATTCCTTGCAGATCCGGATCACCTTCCGCTCCAACCGGCGGTATACGCGGGGGACAAAGCGGTATTCGCTCCCCAGCCGGTAGAGGGCGCTTTGGTAGACGATATGGCGGCATCTTTGGTATACCGCGCCGATCGCGGCGGAGAGCTTGTCGATATCGGAAAAAGAAAAAACAAGCGGCAAAAACGGCTGTCCCGTTTCGCGGGTCTCGGTCACGGGCGGCAGATGAAAGTAAAGCAGGCAGTCCCCGTCTCCGTGGGGGAAGATTTCCACAAACACCTGCTCGGCAGTCAGCTGCCGGCGGGTCTGGGCGCTCATCATCCCCAGCAGGCGGCAGAACAGCGGCGCGCTTTTTCGCCTTCCCAATGCGAGATCGTCCGCTTTCAGCCCCTGCGCCAGCAGGTCGCTTCGGCTGAGCGATACCTTTATGGTCGTGTTGTCCACCCGTTCCATGGTCATGGGAGACCCCTCCTTTGCACGGCTTCTTTTTTACTATATGTTTCCCAACCGTCTGCCGTGCCTTGATCGTAGTTACTTCTCTCTTGTGTTTTGCAGAAAGGCAGTGTGATATACAAATGAATCCGTCCGAACAATACCGGTTATGGCGCAGCCAACCGCTGGAGGATCCCGATTTGATCGCCGAGCTGGAGGCGATCGAGGGAAAAGAAGAAGAAATAAACGACCGCTTTTACCGGGAGCTCACCTTCGGCACCGGCGGACTGCGGGGGGTGATCGGCGCCGGCACCAACCGGATGAACATCTATACCGTCCGGAAGGCGACCCAGGGCTTTGCCGATTACCTCAATGCCCATTACCGCACCGCCGCGGTGGCGATCAGCTTTGACAGTCGGATCAAGTCGGACGTGTTTGCAAAAGAGTCGGCGCAGGTATTGGCGGCGAATGGGATTTTGGTACACCTTTATCCCCAGCTGATGCCGACTCCCTGCCTTTCCTTTGCGGTGCGGGACCTCCGCTGTCAGGGCGGCATTATGATCACCGCCTCCCACAATCCTTCAAAATACAACGGGTATAAAGCCTATGGCGAGGACGGCTGCCAGATGACCGAGGAAGCGGCCAATGAGGTGCTGGCGGCGATCGGGAAGATCGACCTGTTCACCGGCGTGAGGACCATGCCGTTTGACGAGGCGGTGCAGGCAGGGCGGATCCGGTATATTTCGGATATGGTGATCGCCCGGTACATGACCTATGTGAAGAACCAGACCCTGTTCCCGGACGTCTGCGAGAAGCAGAATTTCCGGGTGGTCTACACGCCGCTCAACGGCACCGGGAATAAGCCGGTGCGCTCCATCCTCAATATGATCGGGATCGAAGACGTCATCGTGGTGAAAAGTCAGGAGCTGCCGGACGGCAACTTCCCGACCTGTCCTTATCCCAATCCCGAGATACGGGAGGCGCTCACCGAGGGGCTGAAGCTCTGTGAGACGGCGCATCCCGATCTGCTGCTTGCCACCGATCCCGACTGCGACCGGGTGGGGATCGCCGTGCCGGACGAGAACTACAACTATCAGCTCCTGACCGGTAACGAGGTGGGCGCGCTTTTGTTTGAGTATATCTGTCGGGAGCGGGTGCGGCGCGGCACCATGCCTCGCCATCCGGTGGCGGTCAAGACCATCGTGACCACCGATATCATCCGCCGGATCGCCGAGGATTACGGCGTGGAACTGCGGAACGTGCTGACCGGCTTCAAATATATCGGCGAGCAGATCGGGCTGCTGGAGGGCGAGAACGCGGAGCGGCGGTACATCT
>CANQKG010000041.1 GCA_947624425.1 uncultured Clostridia bacterium
CACTGTTTCGCCCGCAGGGCGCGTTTCGGCGGCAAAGCCCCCGATTCCCCCTTTTCGTCGAAAACCGGCTTGGCTTGCGCCAATTCTGACGCCTCCTGCGCCGGTTTTCTCTAGAGGTGTCACGGAAGGCGGCAACTGGACGGCCTCCGTGACGGATCATAAAAATGCCATTTAGAATACTTTTTGATAGACTGACGCCCGCCGTATAGCAGGCGGGCGTTTTTTACAGTTCGATCTTACCGTACAGCTTGACCTCGGCTGCCTTCTCCTTCAAGGCTTCCTCCGCCTTTTTGTCCATCTCCTCAAACGCGGCGTCCGCCTCGTCTGCGTCAAGATAGATCGAGCTGCGGTCGATCTGCCGGTTTTTATACTCCTCCTCAAACGAGGACTTTTTGATGCTGACAAAATCGCCCTTTTGCATCTCGCCGGTCTTTTTGTCGTACCGGGTCGGCGTAAAGCCTCTGTCGCGGTCGCGGCGGCGACGGGAACGGCGGTCTCCGCCTCCCGACGGCTGCGGGTTCAGCGAGCTGATGACCACCCTGCGGTTCGGCTCCTCCCCGATGGATTTTGACTCCACTCCCTCGATCTCGGAGATCGCGGAGTGAATGATCCGGCGCTCATAGGGGTTCATCGGCTCCAGCGTGGAGCTTCTGCCGGTTTTGAGCGCGCTGCGGGAGATCCGCCGTGCCAGTCCGCGAAGCGCTTCCTTCCGCTTTTCCCGATAGTTGCCGCTGTCCAGCGTGATCCGAAAATAGCTTCCGCCGCCCCGATTGGCGACCAGCGAAGTCAGATACTGAAGCGAATCCAGCGTTTCGCCCCGACGGCCGATGATGACCCCCACGCCGTCACCCTCCAGATTGATGACCGCGCTGTCCTCCTCGACCGTTACGGTTTGGGTGATGTCCGGCAGGCTCATGGCACAAAGCACGGAGGTCAGATACTCCTGTGCCAGCCGCAGCTTATTCTGATGCTCCTCGCTGAGCGCCGCCGGAGACGAAGCCGGTTCTTCGGGCGCCGGTGCTTCCTCCAGCATATCGACCACTGCTTCCACCTTAGCGTCCTTCTTCGCGCCGAACAGACCCTTTTTCGGCTCCTCCAGCACGGTAAAACGCACCATACTTTCCGCCACGCCAAGCTGCTCGGCGGCAAGCCGTTGTGCTTCCTCGACCGTTTTGGCCGTTACGATCACTCTTTTTTCCATTCCTTACTACTTCCTTCCCGGCGCTTTAGTCGCCGTCCTCTTCGTCATACACATCGCCGTATTTCTCCGCCATGCGGCGCCTTGCTTCGGCGATCTTCCGGCGGCGATATTCCTTTTCGGAGACCGTTTCCTCCACGACCTTCGGCTTTTCGCCGTCCTCTTTTTCCTCCACCGTTCGCACAACGGTTCGTTTTCCTTTTTGCTCCGCCTTCTTCGCGGCGCGTTCCGCCTCGTACTGTTCCGCCAGCTTTTCCGGATTATAGATCCGTCCCAGTACCAGCTGCTGTCCCAAGCCGAACAGGCTGGAGATGATCCAGTACAGACCGATTGCGGCAGGCAGTCCCCACGCGATCATGATCGAGATGATCGGCATGACATACATCATGCCCTTCATGGCGCCCATGCCCGCCTGACCCTCGGTCTGGGAGGCGGTGGAGCGCATCGAAATGATGCCCGAAACCAGTCCGATCACGCCCGCCAAAATCGGGATCAGAATGATCGGCCACTTGTTTTCCGCCGCGCTCGGCGCAATGCCGAGATCGAGCGAGCCTAGCTTGAAAGAGAACTTCTGAATGATCTCCATCTTTTCGGGCGCGATCAAATCGGCAAAACCGGCAGGATTCCCCTGAATATTGGTCAGCAGCTGGATCTGATTGGACATGGTTTCAGCAATACCCGCCCGCTCAAAAAGCTGAGTGATGACGCCGCCGCTTAGATGGACGATATGCTTAAGCGGCTTATAGACCACATCGATGATACCGAACAGAACCAGGAAGGTGACGATCATTGGGAGGCAGCCGCCAGCGGGGTTAAAGCCCTCCTCCTGATAGAACTTCATCATCTCTTCCTGATATTTTTCCCGGTTCTTCCCGTACTTCTGCTGAAGCTGCTGCAAGCGGGGCTGAAGCACCCGCTGTTTTGCCAGATTCTTCTGCTGCTTAATCGACAGCGGCAGCTGCAATGCCCTTGCGATCAGCACAAAGAGGGTCAGCGCAACACAGTAATTCGGGATCAGGCTGTAACACGCCCACATGACATAGCCAAGAGGCGTACCGATCAAGGTATAGATAAAATTCATAGCGATCTCCTAATCAACATTTTTACGAAGCCAATGAAATTCCTCCGGCACTTTGTCCACACCGCCGGGATTCCACGGGTGGCAGCGGCAGATCCGGCGCAGTGCCAGATACCCGCCGCGCAGCGCGCCGTGCCGCTCGATCGCCTCCAGCGCGTATGCCGAGCAGGTGGGATAGAACCGGCAGCTCCCCTTTTTCTTTAAGGGGGACAGAAACCGGCGGTAGCCCCGGATCAGCCAAAGCAGCAGCCGTTTCATGCGCGGGCGCCCTTTTCCTTTTGCATCAGCTTATTTAACTGACCCCGCATCACCGGCAAAAGCGCGGTGCTTTTTGCCTGCGGTGTGCGCTCCCTTGCGACAAATACCATATCGTAGCCTGTGGGAAGCTCCGGCTGGAGCGCGCGGTATGCCGCCAGAATGATCCGGCGGGCGCGATTGCGGCAGACGGCGTTTCCCACCTTTTTCGAGGTGGTGATCCCGATCCGATTATAAGGGCGGCGGTTCGCTTTAAGGTAGCTGACCAAAAGCGGGTGGGCGAGGAAGGAGCCGCGGTAATAAAGGCGCTTGAATTCCTTATTCAGGCGAAGCTTTTTGACCTCTGCCATAATAAAACGCGCCTCCTTTGCACCGGTAACGAAAGAAAGGCCACAAACAAAATGCTGTGGCCTTTACTGTGCATCCTTACGATATCACAGGACAATTCCTGCCACCGCCGGCTCCCCAAAAGAGCCTTTTAGTGGGACAGCGACTTTCTGCCCTTTGCGCGGCGGCGTGCCAATACCTTGCGGCCGTTCTTGGTTGCCATTCTCTTCCGGAAGCCATGCTCCTTTTTTCTATGGATCTTTTTGGGCTGATAGGTGCGTTTCATATCCGTTTTCCCTCCTTGTCGTATCAAGTCCCGGAGCGCTCACTCCGCCGAGTGCGGTGAGACCCCTGCAAATTACTAGTATACTGTAGTGCGTTTCATCTGTCAAGCATTTTTTGGTTTATTTATGGTACTGCCCGCCCGACGCGATCCGAAAGGCGCGGTAAAGCTGTTCCAATGCCATCACCCGCGCCAGACGGTGCGGAAAGGTCATCGGTGAAAAGGAAAGCCGAAAATCGGCGCGGCGCTTGACCGCCTCGGACAAGCCGAACGGTCCGCCGATCACCAGCGTCACGCGGCTGTCCCCGGCGACGGTGCGGTCGGTCAGCAGTTTTGAAAACGCCGGAGAATCCATCTCCTGCCCCTCTATGCACAGGGCGATCAGATAGCCCTGCGGCGAAAGCTTTGCCAAAATGCTTTCCCCTTCCCGCTCCAGAGCCGCGGCGATCTGCGCCGGATCGGGATGGGAAGGCAGGCGATATTCGGGCAGTTCGGTCACGGTCAGGCGGCAGTAACCCTGCAGCCGCTTTCTGTATTCGTCGGCTGCCTCCTGCCAGCAGCGCTCTTTAAGCCGCCCGATGCAGATCAGATCGACCCTAAGCAATGACTTCCGCCTCCCCGATTTGAATCGACTTTCCGAAGCCGCGCGGCGGCGCGACCCAGAGCGATACGTCCTGTCCGATCCGAAAACCGGCTTTTGTAAGCGCATCCGCCGATTCGGCAAGGGCTAATTGGGGAAGGTTATTCTGCTCGCTCAAATGCCCCAGCAGAAACTGTTTTGTCCCGCTTTTGGCAAGCCGCGCGACCTCCCGCGCCGCCTCAGCATTGGAGAGGTGTCCGCGGTCCCCCGCGATCCGCCGTTTTAAGTAAAAAGGATAGATGCCGTTTTGAAGCATCTCCTGCTCATAATTCGATTCCAGCAACACAAAGTCACAGCCGGTCAGAGCCGACGCCACATCGGTACTGATAAAGCCGAGATCGGTGCAGTAAGCGGCGGTTTTCCCCTCGGCGGAGGTGATCCGAAAGCCCAGCCCCTGCGCGCAGTCGTGAGAGGTGGGGAAGCACGCCACCGTCAGACCCCCGACCGTGACGGCGCGGCGGCAGATCTCCAAAAGCTCACATTCCCCGCTGACCGCGTCCTTTTCGATCAGCGCCTCCAGTGTGCCGACCGAGCCGTAGACCGGTACATGCAGTCGCTCGGTGAGCTTTCTCAGCCCGCTGATATGGTCGGTATGCTCGTGAGTGACGAAAATGGCTTTGATATCGGACAAACGATGCCCGGCCGCCCTGAGCGAGGTATCCAGTATCCGAGGACCTATCCCCGCGTCGATCAGAATACCGCCCGCTTCGGTGCCGAAATAGGTGCTGTTCCCCTTGCTGGAGCTGGCGATATTATAACATTCCATCATACGCTGCCCGCCTTTTTGATCCGTGTGCCCTGTCTTGTCTCCTCCACCAGATAGCCCAGTGCCGCGATCTCCTCCCGCAGCCGGTCGGCAAGGGCGAAATCCTTTGCCTTTCGGGCGGCGGCACGGTCGGCTGCCAGCTTTGCCACCTCAGCGGGAATTTCCTCCTCCGCCGGTTTTTGATACAAAAGCCCCAGCACGCCGCAAAGCTCGGTCAGCATATTGAGATAGGCCGAAAGCTCCGCTTTCCCCGCGCCCGACGCGGCGGCCGCATTGGCGGCGCGCACCAGCTCGAACACGGCGGCGATCCCGTCGGCGGTATTGAGGTCGTCCTCCATGGCGGCGATAAATTCCTCCCGATAGGCGTTTATCCCGGCAAGTGCTTCGGGAGGCGCGGGGATCTCCTTCGCCGCGCCGATCGCACGGCGCAGCGTATCCCGGCAGGTATACAGCCGGGTGAGGGAGGAAACGCACTGCTCCATGATCTCCCTGCTGTAATTGATGGGACTGCGGTAATGCGCCTGCAGCATCAAAAAGCGGATCGGCTCATAGCCGTACTCTTTTGCCACCTCCCGCACGGTGAAAAAGTTCCCCAGCGATTTGGACATCTTCCGATTATCCACATTGATATAGCCGTTGTGCATCCAGTACCGTGCGAAGGGCACGCCGTTTGCAGACTCGCTTTGGGCGATCTCGTTTTCATGGTGAGGAAAGACAAGGTCCTGCCCGCCGCAGTGAATGTCGATGGTGTCGCCTAAATACCCCTTTGCCATGGCCGAGCATTCGATATGCCAGCCGGGACGGCCTTCGCCCCAGGGGGACTGCCAGTGCGGTTCGCCCGGCTTGGCGGCTTTCCAGAGCGCGAAGTCCATCGGATCCTCCTTGGTTTCGCCCACCTCGATCCGGGCGCCTGCCCGCAGTTCCTCCAGCGGCATATGGGAAAGCTTGCCGTACTGCCCGTCGGCCGCCACGCGGAAATAGACGTCGCCGTTTTTCTCATAGGCAAAGCCGCCGTCGATCAGCGATTGAATTAGCCCGATGATCCTGCCGATATTCTCGGTCGCACGGGGGTGTACGGTGGCAGGACGGATATTCAGTCCCTCGGCGTCGGTTTGATACTCGGCGATATACCGCTCCCCGATCTCGGCGGAGGAAACGCCCTCCTCATTCGCCTTTTTGATGATCTTATCGTCCACATCGGTGAAGTTCTGGACGAACCGCACCTCAAACCCCCGATACTCCAAAAACCGCCGCAGGACGTCGAACACGCAGGCGGGACGAGCGTTTCCGATATGGATATAGTTATAGACCGTCGGTCCGCAGGCGTAGATCAGCGCTTTATTCTCAAAAAGCGGCACAAATTCCTCTTTTTCTCTGGTCAGTGTGTTATAAATCTTCATCTTGGCTCTCCTTTTCCTGCGTATCCAGCAGCCGTTCCAATTCCGCGACCCGCCGTTTGAGGCGGATGAGCTCCTGCGCGAGCGGATCGGACACATGCACCTGATCCAGTATATCCACCCTCTGCCCGTCCCTGCGGGCGATCCGCGCCGGCACACCGACCGCCGTGGAATCGGGCGGCACGGTATCCAGCACCACCGCACCGGCGGCGATCCGGGCGTTATCCCCCACCGTAAAGGGGCCTAAAATCTTCGCGCCGCTGCCCACCATGACGTTATTTCCCAGGGTGGGGTGGCGCTTTCCCTTTTCCTTTCCGGTGCCGCCCAGCGTGACCCCCTGATAAATGGTGCAGTTGTCCCCGATCACGGCGGTTTCGCCGATCACCACGCCGCTGCCGTGGTCGATCAAAAGCCCTCTGCCGATCTCGGCGCCGGGATGAATCTCCACGCCGGTCAAAAAACGGGCAAGCTGGGAAATAAATCTTGCCAAGAAAAACAGGTGATGCCGGAACAGAAAATGGGAAAACCGGTACCACAGCACGGCATGAAAGCCGGAATAAAGCAGAAAAATCTCCAGCCGGCTGCGGGCGGCAGGGTCTCTTTCCTTGATGGCAGTCAAATCTGCCCACAGATTACGAAATATCATAATTTCCTCCTATCTATAAAAACCGCCCTCGGCAGGAAAAAATCCCGACCGAAGGCGGATGTCCGCGGTTCCACTTCGATTTGTCACTCGATTTAGCACGGTAACGGCGTGTCTGCCGCCCCACTCCCGCGGCGCACTTCCCGCGCGGCAAACGCCGTCCGCTTTCAGCCAGCGGCGAACGGTCTCTGCTTCCTTTGCCTCTCGGCACGGTACTTTTCCGCATTCATTGTGGGGTTAGAATTTGAGCTATTATAACACAGTAGAAAATGAATTGCAACTATTTGCCGGAACGGATCATCTCGACCATCAGCGCTTCGGCTTTCTGCGCGTCCGCCTTTCCGCGGGTTTCCCGCATGACCGGCCCGATCAGCGCTTTGATCGCCTTTTCCTTTCCGCCCAAAAAGTCCGCCACCGCCTTGGGATTGCCCTCCACCGCCTTTTTGCAGGCGGCTTCCAGCTGCTCGTCGGACAATTCACCCATCGCGCTTTCGTCGATCAGCTCACTCGCAGGCTTTTTGGTATCCAGCATTCTGTCAAGCGTTTCCTTGGCAAGCTGGTTTTTGATCTTCCCGCTCTCCAATAGCAGCACCAAATCCCGCAGATAATAGGGGGGAATGGGAATATGGCACGCTTCCTTCTCCGCCTCGGTATCGAGGCGGCGGAACACCTGCCCCAGCATGAAATTGGCGACGGTTTTGGGGTTTTTGACCCCCTCGATGCTCTGCTCGAAATACGCCGCGATCCGGTGGTATTTGACCAGCAGCATCGCGTCGGTTTCGGACAGCCCGTAGTCGGCGGTGTACCGCTTCAGCTTCTGGTCGGGCAGCTCGGGCAGGGAGGCTTTGATCTCCTCCACCTGCTTTTGGTCGGTGCGGATGGTCACCAGATCGGGTTCCCGGAAATACCGGTAGTCGTGGGCGTCCTCCTTCCCGCGCATCGGCTCGGTCATGCCGGTATCGTCGTTGTACCGGCGGGTCTCCTGCACGACCGCTTCCCCCGATTCCACCAGATCGACCTGCCGCTCAAACTCGACCGCGACCGCCTTGGCGATATTGGTAAAGGAGTTCATATTCTTGATCTCGGTGCGGGTGCCGAAAGTCTCACTCCCCTCGGGACGCACCGAGATATTCACATCACAGCGCAGAGAGCCTTCCTGCATCTTGCAGTCGGACACACCGATATACCGCATGATCATCTGCATCTGCTCTAAATACTCCCGAATTTCGTCCACGCTTCTGAAATCCGGCTCGGAAACGATCTCGATCAGCGGCACGCCGCCCCGATTGTAATCCACATAAACGTCGCCCCGCCGATGGATGAGCTTCCCGGCGTCCTCCTCGATATGGATCCGCAGAATACGGATTTTTCTGCCGGAGGAAAGCTCGATATACCCGTTTTGGCAAAGCGGCTTATCGTACTGGGAAATCTGATACGCCTTGGGCAGATCGGGATAGACATAGTTTTTCCGATCCATCTTCGCCACCGGGCTGATGGTGCAGTGGGTGGCAAGTCCGGCGCGGATGGCATACTCCACCACCGCGCGGTTGAGCCTGGGCAGTGTGCCGGGCAGCCCGATGCAGACCGGGCAGCAGTTGGTGTTCGGCTCGTTCCCGAAGCGGGT
The DNA here is from genome assembly GCA_947624425.1 of uncultured Clostridia bacterium. Classification (GTDB taxonomy): domain Bacteria; phylum Bacillota; class Clostridia; order Oscillospirales; family Ruminococcaceae; genus CANQKG01. The sequence continues at coordinate 8,212 of CANQKG010000041.1, forward strand.
GGTGCAGCCGCAGAAGATTTTGGTTTTGGTGGAAAGCTCCACATGGGTCTCAAGACCCGAAACAAGTTCGTACTTCACTTTGCCGCCCCCTTGATCAGATAGGCTTCTTTCGTCGCCTGCTCGAAGCCGTATGCCGCATTCAGCAGCCGCCGCTCCGAAAATGCCGGTCCGATCAGCTGCATACCGACCGGCAGTCCCGCGCCGTCAAAGCCGCAGGGCACCGACACGGCGGGCAGTCCCGCGATATTGATCGGCACGGTGCAGATATCGGTCTGATAGGTCTCCACCGCGTCCTGCGCGGTAAAGCCGCAGGGGAACGCCGTCATCGGCACGGTAGGCGCCAAAAGCAGATCGCACCGCTCAAACGCCCGTGCAAAATCCCCGATGATCCTGCCGCGGAGATTCTGTGCCTTTTTATAATATGCGTCATAGTACCCTGCCGACAACACATAGGTGCCGAGCAGAATACGCCGCTGTACCTCTTTGCCGAAGCCCTCGCTTCTGGTTTTGCAGATCATCTCATGGGTGCCGAGATAGCCGTCCGCCGTCCGGTAGCCGTACCGGATCGAATCGTACCGTCCCAGATTGGAGGACGCCTCGGCACAGGCGAGGATATAGTAAACCGGCAGCGCATAGGAAAGAGAGGGCAGCGAAACCGGCACGATCTCGGCGCCGAGCGCACGGTAGGTTTCGATCGCGTCCCGCACTGCCGACGCCACCTCGTCCCGCACGCCGGTGAAGTATTCCTCACAGACGCCGACCCGCAGCCCGGCAACCGGGTCATGCAGCCCGTCCGCCGTACTTTCCGGCACCGGCATCGAGGTGGAATCCCGCTCGTCATGACCGGATATCGCGTCATAGACCAGCGCCGCGTCGGTCACATCCCGTGTGATCGGACCGATCTGGTCAAGGCTGGACGCATAGGCGATCAGCCCGTACCGGGAAACCGCACCGTAAGTAGGCTTCAAGCCCACCAGTCCGCAAAAGCTCGCCGGTTGGCGGATCGAACCGCCGGTGTCCGAACCGAGCCCGTATGCCGCAAGCCGCCCGCCGACCGCCGAAGCCACGCCGCCCGACGAACCGCCTGCCACATGGCCGTGATCGTAGGGATTCTTCGCTCCGCCGAAGCAGGAGGTCTCACAGGAGGAGCCCATAGCAAACTCGTCCATATTGGTTTTGCCGAGCAGCACGGCGTTTTGCGCCTTTAACCGCTCCCAGACCGTCGCATCGTAAATGGGACGGTAGCCCGACAATATCTTGGAACAGCAGGTCGTTTCGATCCCGCGGGTGGAGATGTTGTCCTTGAGGGTCATCGGCACCCCTTCGAGCGTCCCGATTTCCTCTCCCCGCTCCAGTTTTTCGTCCACCCGCTTCGCGGCGGCAAGCGCCTCATTAGGGCAGAGCTTT
>CANQKG010000042.1 GCA_947624425.1 uncultured Clostridia bacterium
GATATTCCGGTGCAGCTGCACACCCATTACACCTCCGGGCTTGCTTCCATGTGTCTGCTCAAAGGGATCGAGGCAGGCGCGGATATCATTGATACGGCAATGAGTCCGCTGGCGCTCGGCACCTCTCACGCGCCGACCGAGTCAATGGTCGCGGCGCTGCAGGGAACCGAATACGATACCGGTCTGGATCTGATCTTACTCAATGAGATCAGGGATTACTTCATGACTCTCCGTGCAAAATACATTGAGGAAGGACTCATCGACCAGAAGATGCTTGCGGTCAACGCCAATGCACTCATCTATCAGGTTCCGGGCGGAATGCTTTCAAATCTTCTCTCCCAGCTGAAACAGGCGGGGAAGGAGGATCAGCTCACTGCCGTGATGGAGGAGGTGCCGCGTGTCCGCCGTGACGCCGGTATGCCGCCGCTGGTCACGCCGACCTCGCAGATCGTCGGTACGCAGGCGGTGTTCAATGTCATCATGGGTGAGCGGTACAAGACCGTCACCAAGGAATTCAAGGGTCTGGTGCGGGGCGAGTACGGCAGAACGCCGGTGCCGATCGATCCGGAGTTCCGCAAGCGGATCATCGGTGACGAGGAGCCGATCGAGTGCCGTCCGGCAGATCTTCTCAAGCCGGAGCTGGATCAGCTTCGTCAGGAATGTGCCGAGTGGATCGAGCAGGAGGAGGACGTCCTCAGCTACGCGCAGTTCGGTCAGGTTGCCACTAAGTTTTTTGAGCGTCGGCGGGATAAGCGTTATGGAATTGACGCCGATCACAGCGATGCGGCAGCACAGGTACATCCCGTATAAAATAATCCGAAAGCAGTTTTCGCCGATTGCGGCGGAAACTGCTTTTCCAGTGTATTTCCACATGAAATTTACCATACTATAATCAGAGTAAACGGAAAGGAGCCGGTGAAATGTCCCAAAAGCCGGAATTTGTGCCTATTACAAGCAGCGTTTCCTTTTATGCGCTGCAGGACGATAAATTCAAGTCGAACAGGATATCCATCCACTTTGTCCTTCCGCTGCGGGAGGAGACAGTTTCTGCATACGCGCTGGTACCGATGATTTTAAGCAAAGGCTATCGGGAGTGTCCCGATTTTCTTTCGCTCAGCCGCAAGCTGGAATCTCTCTACGGCGGCTGGATCGACGCTGCGATCAAAAAGTACGGAGATTTGCAGATCCTCACCCTGTCGGCGGGAGGGATGGATAACACCTTCGCGCTCACCGGAGAAGATATCACCGGTGAACTGTGCGATATGCTCTGCAATGCCGTGTTCGATCCGGTTTTAGACGAAAACGGTTATTTTCCGGAGACCACTTTTCGGCTGGAACAGCAAAATCTGTTAGACGCGATCGCTTCCATGATCAACGACAAGCGGTTCTATTCGGTTCACCGCACCGTGCAGGAGATGTACCGCGGGAATGCGGTGGGTCTGAATGAATACGGTACCGAGGAAGCCGTGCGCGCTTTAACGCCTGAAAAAGTCACCGAGGCTTACCGCCGTATGCTTGCCGAGGCAAAGGTTATGATCCAGTTTTGCGGCTGCGGTGCGCCTGCACCGGTGCGGGAAAAAATGGCTGCCCGCTTTGCGGATTTCCGCCAAGCCGGCTCAGTTGCTGCCGCGCCGCTTCCCGATATAGACGGCAGGGAAGCACAGCGAATCACCGAACGGCTGGAGGTGGCACAGTCCAAGCTGGTACTGGGACTGCGGATCACACCCGATTATCGGGAGAAGCATACTGCCCTCAGGCTTATGACCATGATCCTCGGCGGAACACCTTCCTCCCTTCTCTTTAAGCAGGTGAGGGAGAAGCAAAGCCTTTGCTATTACTGCGCGGCACGGTATTATCCGTCGCTCGGCATGATTACCATCGACAGCGGCGTGGAGCATGAAAAGGCCGCCCGTGCCGAAGCTGCGATCTTAGAGCAGCTTTCTAATATGCAAAAGGGGCGTTTTACCGATCGGGAATTTGAGGAGGCGCGCCTGGCGGCGATCAATTCCTACCGCACCTTGGGAGACGCCCTTTCCTCCATTGACGAGTATTATTGGGGACGGATCATGGAGGGTGAAATTCGCACGCCGGAGGATATGATCGCATTGCTCTCAGGCGTTACCCGGGATGATGTGATCGAAGCGGCCAATCAGGTGACGGTCGATACCGTATTTTTACTGACCGGTCAGGAGGGGAGCAAATGAAGCAGACGATTGTGAAAAATCCGCGGATCGGTGAGCAGTATTATGAAATTGAGCATGACAGCGGGTTGAAGGTGCTTTGCTATCCGATGGAGCGGTTTCAATCCGCCTATGCGCTTTTCGGAACGAGGTACGGCTCGATCGACCGTATTTTCCGCGATGATCCCGTAAAGGGTTTTAAGACGGTCCCTGACGGGATCGCACATTATCTGGAGCACAAACTGTTTGAAAGCGAGGAGGGGGATGCATTCGGCTTGTTCGCCAAATACGGTGCGTCTGCCAATGCCTTTACTTCCTTTGACAGAACCGCATACCTGTTTTCCTGCACCGAGCATTTCGGCGATTGCCTGCGCGCACTGCTGAACTTTGTACAGTCGCCCTACTTTACAGAGGAAAATGTGGAGAAAGAGCGTGGTATCATCGGGCAGGAGATCCGGATGTATGACGACGACCCCTCCTGGCAAGTTTTCTTCCGGCTTTTGGGTGCGCTGTATCACACGCATCCGGTCAAAATAGACATTGCCGGTACGGTGGACAGCATTGCCAAGATCACGCCCGAACTGTTGTATGACTGCTACAGAAGCTTTTATTCGCTCGATCAGATGGCGCTTGCGATTGCCGGCCGCTTTTCGGTTGAGGAGGCGCTGTCGATCGTTGATGAGCTGTGCCTGCCGAAACCGCCTCATTTTCTCGAACGGGAGGTTGTAAAAGAACCCTCTTCCATTGTATCCGCCTATGCTTCCCGGTCTTTGGACGTGGCTCTTCCGCTGTTTCAGATCGGCTGGAAGGAGCCTCCCTGCGAAGGAGTGGACGGATTAAAGGCCGAAACCGAGATCATGCTGTTATTGTCTTGTATGTTCGGGGAAGGCAGTAAGTTCTACAACGATTTGAGAGATGACGGACTGATTACGGCCGGACTGGATCTGGACGCGATGTGGGGCAGAGGGTATTTCCTCTCCATGGTAGGAGGAGAATCAAAAGATCCCAAAGAAGTTGCAAGGAGAGTTGCGGCGCAAATAGCCCGTCAAAAGGAAACCGGCGTTGAGGAAGCGGACTTCCAGCGTGTTCGGCGGCTTTTATACGGCCGTGCCGTGCTTTCTTTCAGCCGTGTGTCCGATGTGGCAAACAGCCTGCTGACTTCGTCTTTTTGCGATACCGGCCTTTTTGACAGGTTGGAGATCATCGCCGCTGTCACGCGGGAGGATTTGATCCGGCGGCTGAAAACCTCTTTTTTGCCGGAGCGCATGGCGCTTTCTGCTATTTATCCCAAGGGAAAATCCTGACAGCAAGGATGTGAAAGCTATGTCTGACTATATTTCTTTTCCGCATTTGAATTTACAATTCTCTGTCGATCCGGTTGCCTTTACCCTGTTCGGGTTCTCGGTACGGTGGTACGGCATTCTGATCGCCCTCGCATTTCTGCTGGCTTTTTGCTATTTTATCTCCCGCAGCAAACAGTTCGGCATTGATCCCGATAAGTTTTCGGATATTGTGATTTTCGCCCTGCTTGGCGGCGTCATCGGCGCACGCGCTTATTATGTGATTTTCTCGGGCGACGGGATCGGCTCCTTTTTCAAGTTTGCAGAGGGCGAGGGTCTGCGGGGACTTGCCATTTACGGTGGGCTGATCGGCGGCGTGCTGATCGGTGCGATCGCCTGTAAAATCCGGCATGTTCGCGTATTGCCCGCACTCGATCTTGCTTCGATCGGCTTTCTGATCGGGCAGGCGATCGGTCGGTGGGGAAACTTTTTCAATATGGAGGCGTTCGGCTCCAATACCGATCTGCCGTGGGGGATGACCTCCTCCACCATCTCCTCCTATCTTTCTCTCCACCGTGAGGAGCTCAATGAATTGGGCGTGGCGGTTACGCCCTCCGCTCCCGTACATCCCACTTTTTTGTATGAGTCATTGTGGTGCCTGCTTGGCTTTATCCTGCTGCATTTTCTTTCCAAAAAGCGGCGGTATGACGGCGAGGTGTTTTTGTGGTACTCGGCATGGTACGGCCTTGGCAGAACGCTGATCGAGGGTCTGCGCACCGACAGCTTGATGCTCGGCAGGATCCGCGTTTCACAGCTGCTGGCGGCATTGCTCACCCTTGCCGCTTTGACGATTTTGCTTGTCATACGGTTTCGTATCCGTAAAAGCGGCAGTCCCGATTACCTTGCCTGCTATGTAAAAACCGATGGCTGGCAGGAGGAATGCCGCTTGGCAGAGGAAAAAGAAGCGGCAAGAAAAGAGAAAAAATCACGCAAGAAGACCGGTGAGACCCCAAAGGAGGACGAAAAAGATGAGCAGGATCATTGACGGAAAGGCCATCTCCGCACAGGTCAAAGAAAACGTGGGGAGAGAGGTGGCAAAGCTTAAGGAAAAAGGCGTGTCTGTCGGCTTGGCAGTGGTGATCGTGGGGGACGATCCGGCGTCCCGCGTTTATGTCAACTCCAAAAAGAGAACCTGTGGGGAGCTTGGCATTCGCTCCGAGGAATATGCGCTTCCTGTCGAAACGACCGAGGAGGAGCTTTTGGCATTGGTGCAAAAGCTGAATGAAACCCCGGAGATCAACGGTATTCTGGTTCAGCTTCCCTTGCCGAAGCAGATCGATGAGAAAAAGGTGATCGCCGCCATATCGCCCCAAAAAGACGTCGATGCGTTTCATGCCGAAAATGTGGGAAAGATCATGATCGGCTCCTATCAAATGCTGCCCTGCACCCCTGCGGGCTGTATGGATCTGATCCATTCCACCGGTATTGACCTGACCGGCAAGCAGTGTGTTGTGGTAGGCCGCAGCAATATTGTGGGAAAGCCGATGGCCATGCTGCTGCTGCATGAGAATGCGACCGTCACGATCTGTCATTCGCGGACGCGGGATCTCAAATCGGTCTGCCTTCAGGCAGATGTGCTGGTCGCGGCAGTCGGAAAGGAAAAGCTGATCACGGCGGATATGGTAAAACCGGGTGCCGTGGTCATTGATGTGGGAATGAATCGTGACGCCGACGGCAAGCTCTGTGGAGACGTGGACTTTGCCGCCGTTTCACAGGTCGCGTCCGCCATCACGCCGGTGCCGGGCGGCGTCGGCCCTATGACGATCGCCACTTTGATGCGAAATACCGTGACCGCCGCAAAACTGCAAAACGGATTGCTGTAAGGAGGAATACTGATGTCCGGACATTCAAAATGGAGTACCATCAAACGGAAAAAGGAAAAGACCGATGCACAGCGCGCCAAGGTTTTCACCAAAATAGGGCGTGAGATCATGGTCGCCGTGCGGGAGGGCGGCGGCGATCCCAACGGGAACGCCAAGCTGCGCGATCTGATCGCCAAGGCAAAGGCAAACAATGTGCCGAACGATAATATTGACCGCCTGATCAAAAAGGCGGCAGGCAATAGCGAAAAAACAAATTTTGAATCAAACGTATACGAGGGCTACGGTCCGGACGGCGTTGCGGTCATTGTGGAAACACTGACCGACAACAAAAATCGTACCGCCTCCGAGATGCGGCATTATTTCGATAAATGCGGCGGCAATCTCGGCACCACCGGCTGTGTTTCCTTTTTGTTTGAAACAAAGGGCGTGATCCTGATTGAAAATGAGGGGATCGACGAGGACGCTTTGATGGAGGCGGCGATGGACGCGGGCGCGGAGGATTTCATGCTGGAGGACGACGCCTATGAAATCGACACGGCGCCGAATGATCTCCATGCGGTCAGCTCCGCTTTGACCGAGAAGGGCTACCAGCTTTTGTCCTTTGAGGTGGAGCAGGTACCTTCTACTTACACGGCGATCGACGATGAGGAAAAGCGGACGAAAATGAGCCGTTTGCTGGAGATGCTGGAGGATAACGACGACGTGCAGCAGGTCTGGCACAACTGGGAAAACCCGCCGGAGGAATAAACTTTACAAAAAAGCAGGTGGTGTTCACCTGCTTTTTTCACGTTATCCGTCAATGGTGGATTGCAGTACCTCCCGGAGCAGTTCAGCGGAGCTTTTTAACTGCAGTTTTTCCGCTTCGTTCAGCGGGATCTCCAATATACGTTTTACCCCCGTACTGCCGATGATACAGGGGAGCCCAAGGTAAGTGCCGCTGATCCCGTACTGTCCGCCCGCAAGCGCCGAGACGGTCAGCACCGCGTTTTCGTCCTGCACCATGGCTTGACAGATCCGCAAAACCGCCAGCGCAATGCCGTAATAGGTGGCGCCTTTTGCGGCGATGATGCGATTGGCGCTGTTTTTCACTTCGTCAAACAGATCGTGAAGGGCTTCTATGCTGCAATTCTTTTCGCAGTTTTTGCAAAACCCTTCCAAATCAATGCCGGACACATTGGCGCTGCTCCAGACCGCCAATTCGCTGTCGCCATGCTCACCGATCACAAAACCGTGAATGTTTTTGGTCGCAACGCACAGGTGCTGTCCCAGCAGGTATTTGAGCCTTGCGGTGTCCAGCACGGTGCCGGAGCCGATCACTCGCTTAGGCGGAAACCCCGAAACTCGCTGTACAATCGCCGTCATGATGTCCACCGGATTGGTGACTACCAAAAGGATACATTCGCTGTTGACGGCGGTGATCTGCGGCACGATCTCCCGCATGATCCGAGCGTTTCTGCTCACCAGATCCATTCGGCTTTCGCCCGGTTTTTGATTGGCGCCGGCAGTCAGAATAATAATGCCGCAGTCAGACAGCTCGGCATATCCGCCGGAAATAATACGGCAAGGATATGCGTAGGCAATGCCGTGGTTTAAGTCGTGCGCTTCTCCGTCCGCCTTTTTCTTGTTTTTGTCCATGAGCACCAGCTCGGAAAAAATCCCGTGCTGCAACAAGGTGAAGGCAATCGAACTGCCCACCTGTCCGCAGCCCACAATACCGCATTTTTTCGGCAAAATAGCCATTGCCTCAACTCCTTTTCCGAATTAGTATTCCTGCTGTCTGCCGAAAATATGCCGCGGGGTCGGTCACCCGCTTTTGATTGACTTTTCTGCCGTTTTCGCATATACTAAAATAGCTGTAACGCTGAATCTCTGCCGAAAAGAGTGACCGACCAATGACCGACAGAATCCGGACGGCAATGCGTGTTTCCGTTTGCAGTATCATCATCAATTTTCTGTTATCGCTTTTCAAATTACTGGCAGGTATCGTTTCCCGTTCCGGCGCACTGATCTCCGATGCGGTACATTCTGCTTCCGATGTATTCAGTACGCTGATCGTCATGACCGGTATCCGGTTTTCCGACCAAAAGGCGGATCGTGAGCATCCCTATGGGCATGAGCGGCTGGAATGTGTTGCCGCGGTACTTCTCGCCGTGGTGCTGGCACTCACGGGCGTGGGGATCGCCGTCAACGGGGTCGAGCGGGTGCGGCGTGCCGAGGTTGCTGCACCGGGTCAAGGAACTGATGTTTTGGATCACCCGCCGCGCGGCACGGCGTATTTCGTCCGATGCTCTGCTGGCAGACGCATGGCATCATCGCTCCGATGCGTTTTCCTCAGTCGCCAGTTTGATCGCAGTTGCGGGCGCTATGCTGGGCTTGCCGATCCTTGACCCGATCGCCAGCGTGGTGATCGCGGTATTGATTGTAAAGGCGGCGTATACCATCGCCAAGGACGGTATCTACCGCATGCTGGATACCTCCTGTGATGAGAAGACGACCGAGGCAATTCGCAAGGTGATCTTGGAACAGGAGGGTGTGCTGCGGATCGACGATCTGAAGACGCGGCTTTTCGGCTCCAAATTCTATGTGGATGTGGAAATAGCGGAGGACAGCACTGCCTCACTGCTGGAGGCGCACGCTGTGGCGGAACGGGTACACCGCGCGATTGAGGCCGCTTTTCCGAACGCCAAACACTGCATGGTTCATGTTAACCCCTTAAAACGGGAGGAAGTTTCAGATGAATGAGGTAAGCAAAAAAGTCGAACAGCTGCGTGAAAAGCTGCGGCAGTACAGCGACGAATACTATAATCGGGACAATCCCAGCGTGGACGACTATACCTATGATATGCTGATGCGGCAGCTTCGCACATTGGAAGAGGAATATCCCGAACTGATCACCCCTGATTCACCTACTCAACATGTGGGCGGACAGGCTTCCTCCGCCTTTCAAAAGGTGAACCACGCGGTACAGATGGGCAGCCTGCAGGATGTATTTTCCCTGGAGGAAGTGGCTGAATTTGATGCACGGATGCAGGAGCAGCTTCAAAAGCCGCTTTATGTGGTGGAGCCGAAGATCGACGGGCTTTCGGTTTCGCTCGAATATCAAAACGGCGTGTTTGTCCGCGGTTCGACACGCGGCAACGGTTTGGTGGGGGAGGACGTGACCCACACCCTGAAAACAATTACCGCAATCCCGAAAACGATACCCGATCCGCCCGAATATCTGGAGGTACGGGGTGAGGTCTATATGCCCAGAGAACGGTTTTACTCTTTGATCGCCGAGCAGGAGGAGCGGGGCGAACAGCAATTTAAGAACCCGCGCAACGCGGCAGCAGGCTCGCTGCGGCAGAAGGATCCCGAGATTGCAAAGCAAAGAGAGCTTTCCGTTTTCGTATTTAACCTTCAGCAGGCGCGAGGTATCACCTTTGACAGCCACGCCCAAACACTCGATTATCTCAAAGAGAAGGGCTTTCCGGTATCGCCTTCCTATCTGCGGTGTGACACGATAGAAAAGGCGATCGCCGAGGTAAAACGGATCGGCGTCAATCGGGGCGACTATCCGTTTGATATTGACGGTGCGGTCATCAAGGTGGACAGCCTTTCCGATCGGGAACTGCTCGGCAGTACCGCAAAATGTCCGCGTTGGGCGATTGCCTTCAAATATCCGCCGGAGGAGCGGGAAACGGTTCTGCGCGATATTGAGGTGCAGGTAGGACGCACCGGCGTACTGACGCCGACAGCCGTATTTGACCCGATCCTGCTGGCGGGCAGTACCGTCAGCCGTGCCACACTGCACAATGCCGATATGATCGCACAGAAGGATATTCGGATCGGGGATAGGATCATCGTGCGAAAAGCCGGTGATATTATACCGGAGGTGGTTTCCGTATCGGCACATGCGTCCGACAGCGTGCCCTATACCTTTCCGACCCATTGTCC
>CANQKG010000043.1 GCA_947624425.1 uncultured Clostridia bacterium
CGCATTTCGTCAACGCTCATGTTGTCGAGCATTATTATATCCGCGCCCGCGTCGAGCGCTTCTCTGAGCATATCCAGATTTTCAACCTCTATCTCTATCTTTCTTACAAACGGAGCGTACGCCTTCGCAGCCGCTACCGCTTCCTTTACTCCGCCGGCAGCGCGATCTGCTGACTTGCGATCTCCTCCAGCCGCCGCAAAGCCTCGGCAGACTGCGGCGTATCAAGCGGATTGTCCTCGATCAGGCGGGTGAGCGCCGCCACGGCCTCCTGATACTCCGCCGCCTCGTCCCGATCGGGATTGTCATAGGGCTTTTTGATGGCCAGCGCAAAATCCTCCGGCAGGCCGCTCCACCCCATTTTCGCCTCCAGCGGCGATCCCGCCAGATAGTACCGGTCGCCCCGCACATAGGGGTTATCCGGGAACAGCTCCTCCAGATAGACAAACCGATCCACCGTCTGCGGCTCCTGTCCCGCCAGTTCGTAATAGGTCAGCCGATGATAGGTGAAATCGTCCAGCAGGTAGATCGCCGGCGTCTGGGAGGTCAGCGTTACGGTGAGCTGCACCTCCATCGTATTATACCGCTGTGCGTCTTGCTGCGGGTCTTCCATCAGATCCAATGCGGCTGCCTGTACCTGCTGTTTGCCGTCCCCGTCGATATCCGAGGTGTAGGGCGCAAAAAGCGCCTCCAGATCGTTTTGCAGCTTCGAAGCGCCCTGCACCGTTGCAATCTGCAGGGTGATATCGCTTTTTTCTTTCGTGACCAGATCCACGATCAGAAAGCCGAAGATAAACAGTCCCAACGCCGTACCCAGCACCGCCCATTTATAATGGTACCAGAAGTTTGCGAGCTTCTCCCGCGGCGTTTTGGGTACCAGCTCCTCCTCGGTCGGGATCACCTGTCCCTTGATGATGCCCTGCTTGACCTTTTTCATCAGCACGGCGTCCCGCTTCGCCTGTTCCCAGCGATCCAGTTCCTCCTGTGTTTCCCGCTCCGACATATCCGTCACCTCCGTTATGATTCGCTTGGCAGCTCGGTCTCCATCAGCGCCGCAATATCCTTGAGATAGAGATTCGGCACCACGATGCGGCGGCTCTGCTCCGCATAGGGGTAAAGCAGCAGATCGCAAAAGCCGAACCACCGCTGAAAGATGGTCTGCCGGAAGGTAAACCGGGCGACCTTCTGTTTGGGCAGCGCGTAAGTGCAAAACCGAAAGCCGTAGGTGCAAAAGCAGGTATACACGCCGTCGGACAGCCCGATCCCGGTATGGAAAAAGGACGCGATCCGCACCAGCAGATACCAGACCGCCGGTACCTCCGCCATGATCCCCACAAAAAGCAGGGTGTCCCCAAAGCTGGTGAGCAGCCGGATCAAAACCGCAAACAGCAGCCCGACCGCCGCAATCAGCAGCGTGGGGATCAGCAGAAAGCGGGTGATGGTCTGCACACGGGGACGAAGGGTGCGCTCGCCCCGTTTGATCTCGGGCAGAAGGAGCTTCAAATTCCGCCTTGCCTCCTGCCGGTCCGCCGCCGGCATCAGTACCGCGACCTCGTTTTTCTGCTTGCCGTAGCCGGTACAACGGACAAAGACGGAGTAAAGCCCCAAAAGCTTTGTCATCAGGCTTTGCCGGATCTCCACCAGATGGATGCGATCCACCTGAAGCAGATATTTCCGCCAGACGATCACGCCGGTATTGATTTGAATGGTATTCCCCTTGCGGGTGGTAGAAAAGCCGCGGTGCCGCACCAATCCCATCAAAAAGGAAATGAGCCAGCCGCCCAAAATCACATAGGCAAGGATCGCGGCGGCAGGCGGCAGCCCGAACGCCAGAAAGTTTGCCAGATCGGTCAGGCCGGTATAGATGGTATCCTGAAACTCGGTGCCGAAGATCCGCCCCGCCTGGGTGAAGAAGGTCCAGAAGAACAGCGCGCCGGTCAGGGTATTGGAGGTGATGAGGGAAAGCGCCGCGATATAAAGCCATTTCGGCTGATACACCCGCTTCACCGCACGGGTGGCGGAAAGCCACCGCGTCGCCTTCCGGAAAAGATACTCCGCGTCCTTTTTCCGAAGGGTGAGCCGTGCATCGCTCCGGCTCCCGGCGCCCGCGTCGGTATCGAGATAGATCCGCACCGCGCCGATGGGAATATAATAAAAGGGCTTTTCGTACCGCAGGCTGGAAAGCTGCGCATAGGGCAGGAACCTATCCTCCCGCCGAAAGACGCCGGTGACGATCCGAACTCCGTCCTGAAGCACACAGCAGCTGCTCGACAGCCAGACGGCAAAGCCCAGAAAGAGGATCAAAAACAGCACCGCAAGGTCAAGCCACGCGCCGCGCAGCCAGATCAGTACGCTGCTGCGCAGAGACAGCAGACCGCGCAGCAGCGGCAGCAGCAACAGCAGCACAAAGCGGGACATACTCTCGATGATATAAACGGGGTGCGGGCGCCGCTTCATAACGCACCCTCCTCCCGTTCGGACAACCGGTAGAGCAGGGCGTTTGCCTTTTGCTTGGGCAGCCAGCCCAGCACGATCTGCGCACCCGCCGCCTGCACCAGCAAGGTGCAGGTGCCAAGCAGATAGTACGCGGGGGTTTTGACGACCGAAACATAGACGATCTGCTCCCGGTTCATCACCTGCTTTTTATGAAAGAAAATACCGCCCTGCACCAGAAGCTGCCGGTCGTCCAGCAGATAGCACATCGACCGGTGGAGCGCCGGGAGATAATAAAGCGCCAGATAAAGTGCGATCACGGTCATCGGCACGGCGATATAGCACCAGATCCGGGTAAGGGGAGTGAGAAAGTAGGACATACTGCCGAGCAAAAACCCGTAGATCGCGAGCGTGAGCAGGATCCAGAACAGTTTAGCGCGGTACGCGATCGGCTCCATACCGGCCGGTCTGCGGTTTTTCATGCTCTGTCACCTCGCTCAACCCATATATAAGTTATCATACCATAATCCTGCCCGAAATGCAAAGAAAAATCATCGGTTCTTTATTGACTTGCCGATGTTGATATGGTATAGTAACCAAAAAAGAAGAAAAAGGGAGTATTCCATCATGTCACAGCCGATTCTGGCCGCCTACTGTACCGACGGCGGTATTGAACGCCTAAACGAAGCGGACGCGAAAAAAATCGATATCTTCTACTACTGCTTTATCCGCGTCAACGAAAAGGGAGATTTTTCCTTTGCCGAACTGAACCATGCCGATTATCTCCCCCGTCTGCGGGAGATGAATCCCGACATGAAGATCGTGCTGACTTTTGCCAGCGAGGGCGCGGGGCTTGGCCTTTGCACCCACGGAAAGGCCGCCTGCGACGCGGTCGCCCAAAAGATGGTGCGCACCGCGATCGACCTCGGCTTTGACGGGATCGATGTGGACTGGGAATTCCCCGGCGACCCGACCCGCGATATGCGGGAGCGGGAGAACTATATTCTGCTGATCTGCTCGCTGCGGGAGCAGATGGACAAATTAAGCCCCGACCGGCGGCTCCTTTTATCCCTTGCGGTGCCCGCTACCGGCTTTTGCTTTGACTCGCTGGAAGGGTGTATCGATTTGGTCGATTATGTCAACCTGATGACCTACGACATCAACGCCGGCGTGCATTACACCGTTCACCACACCCCGCCCCGTCGGCCGGATACCGACATCGTGCGGGGCGGCAGCGTGGAGGAAGGCATTGCCGCCTACCTTTCGCTGGGCGTGCCGCGGGAGAAAATGCTGCTCGGCGCGGCATGGTACTCCCGCACCTGGCACAATGTCCGCTCGGATACGGACGGACTGTACGCCTATGCGGGTGAAAAAAGCGATTACGGTCCCGATTACCCCTGGCTGAAAAACGAGTTCATCAACAAAAACGGCTATGTCCGCTACTGGGACGATACGGCGAAAGCGCCCTACCTGTTCAACGGCGAGCATTTTATCACTTACGACGATCCCGATTCGGTGCGGGAAAAATGCAAAATGGTATCCGAATTCGGGGTTGCCGGCATCATGGTATGGGAATATCGGTACGATACCGATCATACCCTGCTTTCGCTGATGCGGGAAGCATTGGACAACTGACCGGGCGGAAAGGAGTCTACTTCATGGACGAGTGGTACGGGCGTCCCGATTGGGATCCCAAGGCCGGAGCCGCAAAAGCGATCCGACGGCAGGCAGCGCGAAACGGTGCCATGCTGCTGGGCGCGTTTGCGCTGACCTTTTTGCTGGCGCGGTGTGCCGCCTATCCCGCCGCGCTGCTGGCGCGGAGGCTTTCTCCCACCGGCGCGGAAATTCTCCAAACCCTCTGCAACCATCTGCCGTTTTACATGGCCGCTTTGATCATCTTCAAAGCGGCACAGGGAAAAAACGGCTTTCGGGCGCGCGACTACCTCAGAAAGCCGCAGCTGCCCGCCGGGCAGATCCTATCGCTTATGGTGATCGCCATCGGCGCCAGCTATGCCGCGAATTTTGCCACCTCCTATCTGGAGCAGATGTTGGAAAACCTCTTTCACCTGCCCGTCTCGGCGCCCAGCACCGTATCGCTCGGCTCGCCGGTCGTCACGGCGATCCAGCTGATCTCCCTCTGTCTTGTCACGCCGCTGGTGGAGGAGCTGCTCTTCCGAGGCAGTCTGCTTGGCGAAACCCTCCCGCTCGGGACGGCCTTCGCCGTTTTGACAAGCGCCCTCTCGTTCGGACTGTTCCATATGTCCGCCGCGATCCCCTTTGCCGCGGTCATGGGCTTGTGCAGCGGTTATCTGACCGTGCGGTGCCGCAGCCTGCTGCCGAGCATCGGCGTCCATGCCGTCATCAACACCTGCTCCCTTTTGAGCAACACGCTGGCTCGGTTCCTCTCGACCGCCGAGGAAAGCTCCCTTTCCTTTTTCCTTGCCGCATGGGGCAATATGCTGCTGGAAGGCGTTATCATCCTTTCGATCCCGGCCGCGGCGGTGCTGGCGGCGGTTTGGCACAAAAAACTGTTTGTCCCGCTGCCAAACGGCTGTCCCATCCTGACCGGAAAAGAAAAATGCAAGGTCTACTGGACCCACCCGGTTTCGATCGCTTTTTTGATACTGGTCGTGATCGCCACGGTGTTTTCGGTATTGGCGGCATGACAGAAAAACCTCTTGCCAGAGGCGGGAAGTTATGATATGATAATAGTAATGAATTGCCAAAAGGAGAGAAACCAATGAATCTGTTTTTATTAGAGGCTGCCGAGACCGCCGAAGCCAGTGCAGCCTCCGCCGTTGAGCAAACCCCCGGCAACACGGCGCTTGTCATGCTGATGCAGTTTGCGCCGCTGATACTGCTGATCGTGGTGTTCTACTTCCTGCTGATCCGCCCGCAGCGGAAGCGGGATAAGGAAGCCGCCGAGATGCGGAACAATCTCCAGATCGGGGACGAAGTGGTGACCACCGGCGGCATTGTCGGGATCGTGGTCAATATCAAGGACGATACCATTGTGCTGGAAACCGGCAGCGACCGCAGCAAGGTGCGGATCAAACGGTGGGCGATCTCCAGCAATGAAACCGCGCACGACGATCAGGACTGATCCGGCATATTGACTTTGTCTTCCGCATAAAGTAGCAATGTACTACCTTGCGAAACTATGAGAGGAAGATGTGAGATGTTTGAATCCCTGCGCAAATCAAAAATGCGCTTCGTACTCGGCCCGTTTTGCCTTGGCATCCTCTGCGGAACGGGAACCGTTTTGCTGCTGATGCTGCTGACGGCGGCGGTGCTGCATTTTGCGGATCTTCCGCTGGCGGCGCTGTCGGTGATCGGCACGGTGATCCTCATGGCGGGCGGCTTTCTCGGCACCTTTGTCACCGCCCTGATCGCAAGGCGTATGGGGCTTTTGATCGGGATCGCCTCCGGCGCGGTGTTCGCCGGCATCTCCCTGCTTGCGGGCAGGCTGGTATCCGACGTGGGCGGCACGCCTGTGTGGAGCCGGTTTTTCCTGCTGCTTGCCGCCGCTATTGTGGGCGGCATACTCGGGGTCAACAAAAAACAGCGCAGGCGGCGATAACGCTTGCATATCGCGCCATAATATGCTATACTCAAAACAGGAACCGGCGCACCGCCGGAAAAGCAAAGGAGTTACGGTCATGAAACATATCAAGACGCTCAACAAAGCAAATCTGAAGGAATCTGCCGCAAAGGGCGGCTGCGGCGAGTGCCAGGCTTCCTGCCAGTCTGCCTGCAAGACCTCCTGCACGGTCGCCAATCAGAAGTGCGAAAAGAAATAAGCAAACGGGGCGGGCTAAACGCTCGCCCCGCTTTTTGTATGGAAAAAGGATCAGATCATGATACATACCTATGAACTAAACGGCTACCATATCCTGCTGGACGTCAACAGCGGTGCGGTGCATCTGGTGGACAAGCTCTGCTTCGAGCTGCTTTCGTTTCTCACGCCGCCGCTGTCCGAGCGCTGTCCTGATGCGGCTTTGGCCGCGCTTGACGGCAGGTACTCCAAAGCGGATATTGCAGCCTGCTATGGCGAGCTTTACCGCCTTTACACCGACGGCCTGCTTTTTTCGGAGGACAGCTATGCCCAGTTTGCCGACCAAATGGTGTCCTCGCCGGTCAAGGCGCTCTGCCTGCATATCGCGCACGACTGCAACCTGCGGTGCAGCTACTGCTTTGCATCGACCGGCGATTTCGGCGCCGGCAGGAAGCTGATGCCTGTCGAAACCGGCAAAAAGGCGATCGACTTTCTCCTAAAACGCTCCTACGGGCGGCGGAACTTGGAGGTCGATTTCTTCGGCGGCGAGCCGCTGATGAACTTCGACGCGGTGAAAGAGGTGGTCGCATACGCCCGCAGCAAGGAAGCGGAGTATGGGAAAAACTTCCGGTTCACCATCACCACCAACGGTCTGCTGCTCAACGATGACAGCATTGACTTTATCAACCGCGAGATGTCGAATGTCGTGCTGTCGATCGACGGACGGCAGGAGGTAAACGACCGGGTGCGCGCCCGGGTGGATGGCAGCGGAAGCTATGACGCAATCGTCCCGAAATACCGCCGTCTGGTGGAGGCGCGAGGCGACCGGGATTACTATGTGCGGGGCACCTTTACCAAATACAATCTCGATTTTTCAAAGGACGTGTTCCACCTGAACGAATTGGGCTTCGACCAGATCTCGGTCGAACCGGTGGTGGCGCCCGAGACGGCTCCCTATGCGCTGACCGAGGACGACCTGCCTGCGATTTTTGCGGAGTACGAGAAGCTCAGCCGTGAGCTGATCGCGCGCGAAAAGGCGGGACGCGGCTTTAACTTCTTCCACTTCATGCTCGATCTCGATCAGGGTCCCTGCGCGATCAAGCGGCTTCGGGGCTGCGGCTGCGGGAACGAGTATGTTGCCGTCACGCCGGACGGGGATATCTATCCCTGCCACCAGTTTGTCGGCATGGAGGACTGGAAAATGGGCAGCGTGCTGACCGATACCCTTGACCTTGAGAAAAAGGATCTGTTTGCCCGCACCAATATTTACAGCAAGCCCGAATGTCAGGCTTGCTGGGCAAAATTTTACTGCAGCGGCGGCTGCAGCGCCAACAGCCTGCAATATGCGGGCAGCATCACAAAGCCGCACCGGCTCTCCTGTGAGCTGGAAAAAAAGCGGCTGGAATGTGCGATCATGATCAAAGCGGCGCTCAGCGAATAAAAGGAGGAAACGAAAATGAAAAAAGTATCATCCGGCA
The DNA here is from genome assembly GCA_947624425.1 of uncultured Clostridia bacterium. Lineage (GTDB taxonomy): Bacteria > Bacillota > Clostridia > Oscillospirales > Ruminococcaceae > CANQKG01. The sequence continues at coordinate 7,684 of CANQKG010000043.1, forward strand.
AAGTGAGAGAGGTCTATGAGGCGGACGAAAAATCGCTTGTCATTGTGACGACCGACCGCATCTCGGCCTACGATGTGATCCTGCCCACCATGATAAACGGAAAGGGGATCGCGCTCAACACCATCTCGAATTTCTGGTTTGAACGCACCGACCGGATCATCCCGAACCATATCCTGTCGACCGACCTTGCCGATATGCCGAACGAGATCAAAAGTAATCCCGCCGCATACAAGGGCAGAACGGTGCTGGTCAAAAAGCTTAAAATGCTCCCTTATGAGCTGATCGTGCGCGGGTATATGTTCGGCAGTATGTGGGACGCCTACCAAAAGGGCGAACCCTTTTGCGGGCAGACCTTCACCGGCGATTACGAGCAGGCGCAAAAGCTTGCCGAGCCGATCTTCACACCCTCTTCCAAGAACAATGTGGGGCATGACGAGAATATTTCGGTGGAGCGGATGGTAAACGAGATCGGCAGGGAGGAAACCGACCGGCTGACCCGCGTTTGTCTGGAGCTTTACCGCTCCTGCGCCGCATACGCCGCCGAACGGGGGATCATCATTGCGGACACCAAGTTCGAACTGGGGTATGACGAAAACGGGCAGCTTTGCCTGGCGGATGAGGTGCTGACCCCCGACTCCAGCCGGTTCTGGGACGCGGCGACCTACCGCACCGGAACCTCTCCCAATTCCTACGACAAGCAGTTTGTCCGCGACTGGCTGACCGAAAACGGCTATGCGGGGGTATCACCGGCGCCGGAAATTCCGGCAGAGATCGCCGAAAAGACCGCCGAGCTCTACCGCACCTGCTGTGAAAAGCTCACCGGCACGGGGTATCCGGCATGAAGCTGGGGGTCATCGGCGCGGGGAATATGGCGTCGGCGATTTTGAAGGCGATCGCGGACAGCGAGAAAAGCAGTGCGATCACCCGTTTGGTCTATGAGATCGACCCCGATAAGGCGGAAGCGACCCGCGCATGGGGCTGTACCCCCTGCGAAACGATGAACGAACCGGCAAATGCGGATTTCCTGCTGATCGCCGTAAAGCCGCAGGCGGTGCCGACGGTGCTGGAAACACTTGCTCCCTGTTACCGTTTTGGAACTGTCATTGTGTCGATTGCGGCGGGCATTTCCTCCGACTGTTACACCGCCGTTTTGGGCGATGATACACCGGTCGTCACCGTGATGCCAAACACTCCGCTGATGCTGAAAAAAGGCGCCACCGCGCTCGCAAAAAATGACGCCGTATCGGACGAGGCGTTCCAAACAGTCTGTGATATTTTCGCCCTTTCGGGGGTGATCGGCGTACTCCCCGAAAACAAGATGAAGGAGATCATCGCCATCAACGGCAGCAGTCCGGCGTTTATCTACCTGTTTGCCAAAAGCTTTCTGGATTACGCGGCGGAGGTCGGGATCGACCCCGATACCGCCCGCACCCTGTTTTGCGGTACTCTCAACGGCGCGGCAGAGATGCTCACAAGCGCGGGAAAGCCGGTGGA
>CANQKG010000044.1 GCA_947624425.1 uncultured Clostridia bacterium
TAGCTTAAAAACATCGAGATCTGCCCTACCGTCAGCCCGCCGTAAACGGCACGGAGCGCGCCGGTCAGCCCGACCGCCGCGTAGATGATCGCATTGACAAAGCGGGTGGTCGGATTGGAGAGAGAGGAAAAAAACTGTGCCTTTTGTCCGTGGAGATACAAAACGTCGTTGATCTCCCGAAACCTTTTTGTCGATTGCTCCTCATAGGCAAAGGCGCGGATCAGCTTCTGGTTCCCCACCGTTTCCTCCACATAGCCCGAAAGCGCTCCCTGCGTTTCGGACTGGCGGTGGAAATGGTGGAAGGTGTTTTTGGCGATAAACGCCGCCACAAACAGGGAGAGCGGGGTGAGCAAAATCACCGTCAGCGCGACCCAGAGATCGGCGCGGAGCATGAAAAACAGCGTCCCCAAAATGGTGATCACACCGGTGAAAAGCTGGGTAAAGCCCTGAAGCAGTCCGTCCGCGACCAGATCAATATCATTCACCACACGGCTGATGATATCGCCGTGTTCATGGGAGTCGATATAAGAAAGCGGTAAAGTACCCAGCTTGTGGTACAGCCGGTTCCTAAGATCCTTGACCGTCCGGTAGATGATGAGATTGATAAAATAGGACGTCAGCCACTGGAAAAGCGCGGCTGCGAGAATGGTGACGGTCAGCCGGAGCAAAAGTGCGGGCAAGGCGGCAAAGTCCACCGCGCCGGGGCCGACCATCCGGTCGATCACCTGCCCGATCTGCACCGGTATCCAGAGGGTGAGCGCCACGCTGCCGAGCGCCGACAAAAAGGACAGAAGCAAAAATACGCGATAGGGCGCCGTATAGGCAAGGAGGCGGCGAAGAAGCGCTTTTCTATTCATCGTCCCCCTCCTCTCCCGGCTGAGACGCACAGATCTCCCGATAGACCGGACAGCCTGCCAGCAGCTCGGCATGAGTACCGAGTCCCACCGGCTTGCCGTCGTCCAGCACCAGTATCTTGTCGGCATGGCGAATGGCGCTGACCCGCTGCGAAACGATAAACACGGTCATATCGGTCAGCTCGGTTCGCAGCGCATGACGGAGCGCGGCGTCGGTCGCATAGTCGAGGGCGCTGGCGCTGTCGTCCAAAATCAGGATATCGGGATCGCCGACCAGTGCGCGGGCAATAGTGAGCCGCTGTTTCTGCCCGCCCGAAAGGTTTTTGCCGCCCTGATCGATGAAAGTGTCCAGTCCGTTCGGCAGTTTTTCCACAAATTCGGTCGCCTGCGCGATCGACAAAGCCCGCCAGAGCCGTTCATCCGAAGCATCCGGCGCCGCCATGGAAAGGGTGTCCCGCAGCCTGCCGGACAACACCGAGGCATACTGCGGTACGACCGCGATCTTCCGGTGCAGCTCTTTCAGGTCATACCGGCGCAGATCGGCGCCGAACAGGCGCACCTCACCCTCGGTGACGTCGTAATACCGGGGGATCAGCTGTACCAGCGTGGACTTGCCGGAGCCGGTACCGCCGATCACGCCGACCGTCTCCCCCGCCGAAACGGAAAACGAGACGTCCTGCAGTACCAGAGACTCGGCGTCGGCATGATAGGAAAAGGACACGCCCGCAAACTCGACCGCCGGTTTTGACCGATCCGCCGGAAAGGAAATCGGGTCGTCCGGTGAAGTGATATCCGGCTCGATCGCCAGCACCTCGTTCACGCGGGCGGCGGAAGCGGAGGCTCTGGTAAAAATGACCACCAGATTTGCCACCACCACCAGCGCCAGCATGACCTGGGTCATATAGTTGACAAAGGCTATGATCTCCCCCTGGGTCAGCCGTCCGATATTGACCTGACTGCCCGAGCAGAACAAAATCACCGCGATGCCGCCGTTCATCACCAAGGAAGTGAGCGGCGACAGCAGTGCGGACAGCTTTCCCACCCGCACCGAGGTCTCGGCCAGATCGTTGCCGGCGGCATAAAACTTTTCTTCCTCCTCCTTTTGGCGGGCAAAGGCGCGGATCACCCGCACGCCGGAGAGGGATTCGCGGGTATAAAGGGAAATGCGATCCAGCTTTTTCTGTATCGCACGGAAATACGGCACGGAGCGGCTCATAATCAGATAGAGAATCAGGGCAATCAGCGGCATTACCACCACGAAAACCAGCGACAGCCGCAGGTCGATGGTCATTGCCATAAACACCGCGCCCACCGCCAGAAACGGCGCCCGCACCACCAGCCGGATCAGCATGGCGACCGCCGTTTGCAGCTGGTTCACATCGTTTGTGATACGGGTAATAAGGGAATGGGTGCCAAGCCGATCCAGCTGGGCATGGGACATCCCGCTTACCTTTTCATACAGTGCGCTGCGCAGCAGCGTACCGGTTCCCTGAGAGGCGATCGAGGCCGAATACTGGCAGATCAAAGCAAAGCCCCACGACACGGCGGCGATCAAAAGAAGCAGTCCCGCCATCCGCCAGATATAGGGAATATCCCGCTCCGCCACGCCGCGATCCACCAGCCGGATCATCACCAGCGGCACCGTGAGCTCCAACACCGCCTCCAGAAACTTGAACAGAGGGCCAATGATCGCCTGTTTCCGGTAAGGCTTTAAGAAAGGCAGCAGCTTCCACATTTCACCGACGCCTCCTTTCACAGAACAATCACAGCCTCCCCGCTTGCGGGAAGGCTGTGGGGACAAATTATTCCACGACCGTATAATGTCTTACAAAACAAACGCTGTCCAGCAAGGCAAATACGCATTTTGCGGCGATCAGCGCAATCACAATCGCAGTCGCACATTTGACGATCAGTTTCATATCGCATCCTCCTGTCCGCTTCTATGATACTATCATACCAAAAAGCGGGAAGAAAATCAACAGGTTTTGAATAACCGCTCCGCCATGCGGTCCCGATTCAAAAACAGCATGAGCGGGATCCCCAGCAGATAGCAGCAGGCAACCTCCCCCAGCGCCACGCTTCCGCCCTGGGTAAGAAAGGTGAAAAGAACGCCGGAGCCGCCGACCTCCCCGACCCGGGTGAGCATAACGGTAAGCTCCCCGCCGACGATCAGCCCGTTTAAGATCACCGGCGGCAAAGGGGCAAGCAGATACTGCGCCGGGCGGCTTTTGATATGCCGCACCTGCCGGGTCAGCAACGCCGCAAGCAGGGTGGCAAGCGTGCCGAACAGAAGGTCGAATGCGCCGATGATATTGGCGCCGGTGAAAAATCCGACCAGATTGGAGACAAAGCACCCCACCGTCAGTCCCCAAACGGCAACCGGCGAAAAAAGCGGCAGCACCGTCATCGCTTCCGCCACCCGGAACTGCACCGTCCCGTAAGAAATGAAGGACAGCGAGAGTGTGAGGGCGCAGTAGACGGCCGCGATCAGCCCTCCCTGCACCAGCCTGAGGGTATTCGATTGTTTCATGGTTCATTATCCATCCTTTCGTAGTATTTTTTAAAGTCAGGATATCACGACTGACTGCGGAGCCGAAGCTCCCGAAAGCGATAAGAAACCGAATCCAGTATACCAGAACGATCCAAGAAATGCAAGTTGACAAGCCGGAAAAATCTTTTTATACTAAAAAAGAGGTGACGGTATGATTCGGACGGTTTTCTTTGATTTGGACGGCACGTTGCTGCCGATGGAAATAAACACATTTGTAACCGCCTATTTCGGCGCGCTTGCCCGTGCGCTTGCTCCCTGCGGTTATGACCCGAAGGAGCTGATCGACGCGGTGTGGGCCGGTACCGCCGCCATGGTGCAAAACGACGGGAGCTGTACCAATGAGGAACGGTTCTGGCAGTACTTTGCAGACCGTTTCGGCAAGGATGCGCTGCGGGATATTCCTCATTTTGAGGCTTTTTACCGTGACGTGTTCCCCACCTTATCGGACAGCTGCGGCTATAATCCCGATGCAAAGCGGATCGTTGCAAAACTCAAAGCGGCGGGATATACGGCAGCACTTGCCACCAATCCCATTTTTCCCGCTATCGCAACCGAAGCGCGGATCCGCTGGGCGGGGCTGAAGCCGGAGGACTTTGTCCTTTACACTACCTATGAAAACAGCCGCTTTTGCAAGCCGAATCCCGCCTATTACACCGCATTGCTTGACTGGCTTGCGGTTCCGGCGGAGGAATGCCTGATGATCGGGAACGACACCGATGAGGATCTGGCGGCGCGCCGGGCGGGAATACCGGTCTTTTTGCTGACCGACTGTCTGATCAATAAAAACGGCTTCGATCTTTCCGACTGTCCGCACGGCGGTTTTGCCGAACTCGCCGCCTTTTTGGCCATATGAACCATTCCGCGCTCTCTCGCCGGAGCGCGGAATTTTTTTTGCGTTTTCGCCCAAAAGCGACCCTTTACAGAACGGGTGCGATATAGTATAATAGATGTGTATGACCCGACGGTTCGGGTGGAAAAATCAAGACGAGGTGTGTTCTATATATGGGACTGATGGATAAACTGTTCGGCTCCTACAGCCAGAAGGAGTTAAAGCGGATCGAGCCGCTCAAGCAGAAGGTGCTGGATCTCGAAGATACCTACCGCAAGATGAGCGAGCAGGAGTTAAAAGGGCAGACCGAAATTCTGCGGGGACGGCTTGCCGCCGGAGAAACGCTGGACGATATTCTGCCCGAGGCGTTCGCGACCTGCCGTGAGGCGGCGGATCGTGTGCTTGGGATGCGGCATTTTCCGGTTCAGATCCTCGGCGGTATCATCCTTCATCAGGGACGGATCGCCGAGATGAAGACCGGCGAAGGCAAGACCTTGATGGCGACCCTTGCCGCCTACCTCAACGCATTGGCGGGCAAGGGCGTGCATATCGTCACGGTGAACGAATATCTGGTCAAGCGTGACGCGGAATGGATGGGAAAGGTGTACCGGTATCTGGGACTGACCGTCGGCTATGTCATCCACGGGCTGAATAATGACGAGCGGCGCGCCGCCTACAACTGCGACATCACCTACGGCACCAACAACGAGATGGGCTTTGACTATCTGCGGGACAACATGGTGATCTACAAGGAGCAGAAGGTACAGCGGCCGCATCACTACGCCATCGTGGACGAGGTGGACTCCATTTTGATCGACGAGGCGCGTACGCCGCTGATCATCTCGGGACAGGGAGACAAGTCCACCGAGCTGTACGGCATGGCGGATCGCTTTGTGCGGACGCTGAAGATGTATAAGGTGGTCGAGCTGGACAACAAGGAAATCAACGACGATGTGGACGGAGACTACATCGTTGACGAAAAGGCAAAGACCGCCACCCTCACTCCCTCCGGCGTGAAAAAGGCGGAGAACTATTTCAATCTGGAAAACCTGATGGACGCCGATAACATGACGATTCAGCACCACATCAATCAGGCGTTGAAAGCGCACGGCATCATGAAGCGGGATATCGACTATGTCGTCAAGGACGGCGAGGTCATCATCGTGGACGAGTTCACCGGCCGCCTGATGCTGGGACGGCGGTACAACGAGGGACTGCACCAGGCGATCGAGGCGAAGGAGGGCGTGCAGGTCGAGCGGGAGAGCAAAACGCTTGCCACCATCACCTTCCAGAATTACTTCCGCCTGTATCAGAAGCTGTCCGGCATGACCGGTACGGCGCTGACCGAGGAAGCGGAGTTCCGCGAGATCTACCGGCTTGACGTTATCGAGGTCCCGACCAACAAGCCGGTGATCCGGATCGACCACCCCGATATGATCTACAAAACCGAAAAGGCAAAGTTCGAGGCGGTGATCGACCAGATCGTGCACTGCCACGAAAAGGGTCAGCCGGTGCTGGTCGGCACCATTTCGATCGAGAAATCGGAGCTTCTCTCCTCCATGCTGCGGCGGAGAGGGATCAAGCATGAGGTGTTAAACGCCAAGTACCACGAAAAGGAAGCGCAGATCATCGCGCAGGCGGGCAAAAAAGGCGCCGTCACCATTGCCACCAATATGGCGGGACGCGGTACCGATATTCAGCTTGGCGGTAATCCCGAATTTCTTGCCAAGGCGGATATGCGCAAGCAGGGCTTTACGGAGGAGGATATTGCGGAGGCAACCGGCTTCGGCGAAACCGACGACGAGGCGGTACTCCATGCAAGAGAGACCTTCCGCGCGCTGGAGCAGAAATATAAGGACGAGATCGCGGACGAGGCCCGCGAGGTACGGGAGGCGGGCGGCCTGTTCATCCTCGGTACCGAGCGGCACGAGTCCCGCCGGATCGACAACCAGCTGCGCGGGCGTTCCGGCCGTCAGGGCGACCCGGGCGCCAGCCGGTTCTACCTCTCGCTGGAGGACGATCTGATGCGGCTGTTCGGCGGCGAGCGGCTCCAGAATATGATGAACGCGCTCAAGGTGCCGGACGATCAGCCAATCGAGAACAAGATGGTGTCCAACTCGATCGAAAGCGCCCAGAAGAAGGTGGAGGGCAGAAACTTCAGTATCCGCAAGAATGTGCTGCAGTTTGACGATGTGATGAACCGCCAGCGTGAGCTGATCTACTCGCAGCGCGGCAAGGTGCTCGACGGCGAGAACCTGCGCGACTATATCATGGGTATGATCCGGGATATGGTGACCGGCGTGGTGAACAACTACCTGTCGGACGACGCGGTGCATGACAACTGGAACATGAACGGTCTGCGGGATTACTTCCTCGGCTTCATCACCAATGAAAACGACCTGCAATACTCGGTGCAGGAGCTTGCCGATCTGGAGAAAAAGGACATCGTGGAGCAGCTGACCGAGCGTGCTGTTTCGATCTACGAGCAGCGGGAAAAAGAGTTCGGCGAGGAGCGGATGCGGGAGCTGGAACGGGTCGTTTTGCTGCGGGTGGTGGACACCAAATGGATGGACCACATCGACGCCATGGACGAGCTGCGGCGGGGTATGTACCTGCGTTCCTACGCGCAGCGCGATCCGGTGGTGGAATACCGGCTGGAAGGCTTTGATATGTTCGACGAGATGGTCGAATCGATCCGCGAGGACACGGTGAAAATGCTCTTTACCTTCCGGCTGCAAAAGCATGAGGAAAGCCCCAAGCGGGAGCAGGTGGCAAAGCCGACGACCGCTTCGGTCGGCGGCGGCGACAAGACGGTTAAGAAGCAGCCGATCCGGAAAAAGAAGATCGGACGAAACGATCCCTGTCCCTGCGGCAGCGGCAAAAAGTACAAAAAGTGCTGCGGCGCAAACGACGACGCAGACTAAATCCAGAAGCAAAAGGTCGGAAGCTACAAAAATTTGGCTTCCGGCCTTTTATTTTTGTTTACAAATCATAATAATTGTGTTACACTGTGAGTAAGAGCGAGCCGGTGGGAATCCGGCTCATAAGACAGCGGACAAAAGGAGCAAAAAATGAAGCGAAAACTGTGGAAACAAATTCTGGCGGTCATCACGGGAGTTTGTGTGATCGGCAGCACCACCGTGGGCGGGCTATCGGGCTTGCCGGCTGCGGCGGCGGAAGCAAAAACCTATCTCTCGTTCGGTGTACCGGCGAGCAGCGGTCTGAAAGCCGGTTGGTATATGGGCAGCAGCGCTTATGCCCTGAAACTTTACAAGGTGGATTCGACCTCGGCAACGACCGGAACCCTTGCAGAGACGGTGACAAGCGGGAGCAACTATTTTGTGGTAGCACCCTCAGTGCAGGACAATCCGCGTGCATTATTCTATACAACCGGACAGGATGCAACTGCACAAGTTAATGCCACTCTTAGCGGCGACAGCTGCAATATTGCACAAAGCGCCGCAAACTGCATCTGGACGATCACCGGAAACGAAGCCGACGGCTATACGCTGGAAAGTGCCACTGTGAAAGGCAAGTACCTCAACCACAGCGGTAATCACACCAGTTATTCTGACTATGCGGAGCTTCCGGTCAACGGGACGCAGGATCTGTTCTCGATCACGGCGGCGGGTAACAAACAGTTTTATATCACCGTCGGTGAAGATCCGGAAAAGGTCACTACCGACTATGACGACTACGGCGCCGACATTGTCAATATGTTCAATTCCTCCGACGCCGACAATCTCAAGGACACCTGGGTGATCGCGGGCGGCGAGGCTGCCGAGGGCGGCTTTGCCCAGACCGGCGGCGCACGGAATTACGGCGGACATTTTGAGGAATATATCCGCTGGTCAAAGACGGCGGGCGATCAGAAATCCAGCAGCCTGCAGCGGTATGTTATCAATACCGCACAGCCCGGTCTTTCGGTCAAGGAGTATAATGAGCAGTTTACTGCTCTGGTAGATAACTTCCACCCCCGTGCAGTCGCCTATCTGCTCGGCAAGGAGGATCTGGCGCTGAGCAATGCCGATTTTACAAGCAACTTAAAGGGCTTGATCGAAAAAGTGCTCAAAGTGCGGGACGGCAATGACGGCTATTTCGTCCTCCAGCTTCCCTATGCGACAAAGGATCAGGACGCCAATACTAAGATCGAAGCCCTGATTAAAGCGGTGGATACGGTGCTGGCTGACTTTGAAGCGCAGAAAAGCCGCATTGTGGTGGTGGATCACTATACCCTGACAGAATCGGACAACGATTTTCTGAATAACGGCTTGCAGGAGGACGGTATAACCCTCACCGAAGCGGGACACCTGACCCTCGGCGCACAGCTGGCAGACGCGACTGCCAACCGGAAATTCGGCGCCAGCGCCGTTTTCCCGATGACGAGCGATGCGGCGCTTTGGAAAAACCTGCCCACCCTCGAAGCGCCGACCGTGTATTCAGAAGTCACTCCGACCGTGACCGCCACCAATGACGCGCTTAATGTTTCAATCAGCGAGGGCAGCGGCGGCTGGCGGTATACCCTCCACCTTGCAAACGGCACGGTGGTAAGCGGCGAAGCCGCCGAGAACAGCTTTACCATCAGCGGTCTGCCGACCGGTCAGGCATATGTTCTGGTGATCCGCTCGGCTGACGGCAGCACCCAGCTCACCACCGTAAAAGGCGCCGTGAAACAAGATGACAAGGCGGTAAAGAACACGCCGGAGCTTTTGACCGGCGCGCAAAAGGCGATCGCCGCGAAAATCGCCGATCAAAAACCGATGACTTGGCTCTTTATGGGCGATTCGATCACCCACGGTGCGGCGTGGACCCACGGCTATGATTCGATCTCGCAGCTGCTGGACAAATACCTTGATTCCATCGGCAGGCACGGCGATGTGATTATCAATACCGCCGTTTCC
>CANQKG010000045.1 GCA_947624425.1 uncultured Clostridia bacterium
CGGCAGTGTATGAAGCGGGCGGAGAACGGAATTGTGATCCAGCATGGAGCATACGGCATGGCCTCCCTGAGACAGGACGCCCTTGATCGCCATATTGAGCGACATGGTGCAGTTGTAGGTGAAAATGACCTGCTCTACGTCGGTATGGAAAAAGTCCGCCAGATCCCGCCGCACCTCAAAAACCATATGAGCCGTTCTCATCGAGACGGCATGACCGCTTCTTCCCGGATTTCCTCCGTACACCGTGACGGCTTTTCGGACTGCCTCCACCACGCCGGCAGGCTTTGGAAATGTTGTGGCGGCATTGTCAAAATAAATCAAGTAAAACACACCTTTCTATGAAACAAAAGGTGCATCAGGATAACCCTTTTGCACCTTTTCACGCTAAAGCTCTATGATCTCACCAATCGGAAAACCCGCCTGCTTCAGCAACGCGGCGACTTCGGATGCGTTTCCCTTTACCTCAACGCCATAACCGCATCCCTGAATTTTCAGGTGTTTGGGTACGCGGTGCACATAGGCTTTGATCCCCTGCTTTGCAAGCCAGGCTTCCGCTTTATACGCGTAAGTGATGGAGCTTAGCATAATGATTTGTTTTGACATTATTACCACCTTCCATCTCTCTATCCTATGCGCCGCTTTTTCAAATGTGAAAGAGAAAAACGGCGCTGTCAAAGCAAATTGACAGCGCCGTTTCAGGCAAAATATCAGTCGTCTTCGTCTTCGGAAAGACCGGACGCATCGGGTGAGATATCATCGTAGATAAAATTCTGGATCGATTCCCGAATGGAATCCCAATCCACGTTCAAAGCGACCTCATCATCGCTGATCCAGATATTTCCGGTTCCGACCAGATCCTCATCGCGGGGATACCGAGCCTGCACAAAAGAGATGTCGCCCCGCAGCAGAATACCCGAAAGACTGAGAATATTATCAATGTCGAGTGAAGTTTCCACATATTTGACCAATTTGGTTCCGAGACCGAGGAGGTGCAAGCTGTCCAGATTGGTGGCCTTTTGGAACAGCTTTTCCATCACAAGACGCTGCCGCTCGGTACGGCCAAAATCGTTGGAGGTTCCGTTGACGGTCGGAACATAACGAATACGGGCGAACGCGACTGCCTGCATACCGTTCATGTGAACCGTTCCCGACTCCGTCACCTGATACGAGGCTACGTCTTTGATGCCCAGAAGATCACACTGCTCTTTGATGGAGCCGTTCATGTGTACCCGTTCCAGCTCGGTGATCTCAATATCGATTCCGTCCACTGCATCGATGATATACTGCATATTTTCAAAATCGACCGTAGCATATTCCCGAATGTTAAGCCCAAGCTGTTTGTTTAATGTTTTGACGGCAAGCTCCGGCCCGCCGAAATTGTAAGCGGCATTGATTTTATAAAGCTGATTGCTGCGCGCTTTGGAACTGTCGATATACACCGCGCAGTCCCGCATAATGGAGGAAATTTTAATTTTGTGATGGGTCTTATCCACGCTCAGAATCATAATAGAGTCAGACCGGGAACCGGCGTCGGCATAGATCCCGCTGGATCGGGTGTCCAAGCCGAACAGCGCAATATTGGTGATGCCCTCGGCGTCCCTGCCGCTTTCCATGACCGCGATCTGTTCGTCATCGGGGAAGCTGCGGGTGCCAAGAACATTCTCATTGATCCAGTTTTTCCCCCAGATCTCAAACGCCAGCCATCCGAACAGGATCAGCAAAAGAAAAACAGCCAGAATTTTCAGACCCAAATGGCGTTTTTTCTTTTTCTTTTTGCCTCTGGGAGCCGCAGGACGGCGAGCCGCCTCGGCAGCCAAGCTTTCGATGGAGATGCTTTGCCGGTTTTTGGTGTAGATATCCCGATCGTCGCTGTTATTGCCGCCGCGATCCTGTGAGTAAATATCCCGCGATTCAGGTTGATTGATTCTGCCGCGATCCGGCGGTCTGCGATTCGATGTGTCCAAATTGTCACCCCTTATTGAATCAAAAAGCCGAATTAAAATACGGCGAAGTTGGTCGAAACCTGATACGAAGATAGTGTACCACACGACCGTATAAAAATCAAGAGCAAGAAAAAATTGTTAGAAAAGTGTCAGAAATCAAAAGGAAAACAAGGTCATCTGGCTTGTTTCGGGGATCCCGTGGAACACGCCCGCTTCCCTCAGCCGGTCGATGACCGACTGGCTGACGCCGGAACGCGATTTCACTTCCTCCACCGAAATGTACTCCCCTTTCTCCCCCGCCTGCTGCAGGCTTTCCGCGGCTCCGGCGCCGATCCCGCTCAGGCAGGTAAAGGGCAGACGGATCTTCCCTTCCTCGATCTGGTACCGCACCGCATGAGAGCAAAAAAGGTCGACCGGCAGAAACTCGATCCCGCGGCAAAGCGCCTCGTTGAGCACCAGCAGCACATCGAGCGCTTTATCCTCCATGTCGTCCCGATTCTTCCCCTTTGCCAGCAGTCCTTCAATCTTGGTACGGGCAAGCCCTTTCCCCTGCACAGCGGCTTCGGCGTCAAAGTTCTCGCCGCGTACCGTGAAATAGGTGGCATAAAATTCCAGCGGATGATAAACTTTATACCAGCCGAGCCTGACCGCCGCAATGCAATAAGCCGAGGCGTGTGCCTTCGGGAACATATACTGGATCATACAGCTTTCGATGTACCACTCCGGTACGCCGTGCTCCCGCATGGCGGACAGATGCTCCTCGGTCAGTTGTGTCCGCGCCTTTCCCTTTCGGGTGATCTCCATGATCTGGAACGCCATCCCCGGTTCAAGTCCCTTATACATCAGGTAGGTCATGATACTGTCACGGGTACCGATCACCTCGTCGATGGTGCAGGTGCCGGAATGAATCAGATCCTGCGCGTTTCCCGCCCAGACGTCGGTGCCGTGCGACAGACCGGAAATTTGAAGCAGGTTGGCAAAGTTCTTGGGCTTTGCCTCTACGAGCATCCGCCTGGTGTTTTCGGTACCCATTTCGGGGAGCGCCAGCGAGCCGGTTTGGCTGAAAATCTCCTCGGCGCTGAGGTTCAGAACAGCGGGCGAGGTGAACAGGCTGTACACCTTCGGGTCGTTCATCGGAATTTGATCCACCTTGATACCGGTCAGATCCTCCAGATGCTTTAAGTGGGTAGGGCCGAGATGCCCCAGCTCGTCCAGCTTCAAAAGGGTATCGTGCATGGCGTTAAAATCAAAATGAGTGGTGATGATCCCACTGCTTGCTTTGTTCGCAGGATGCTGGATCGGCGTGAAATCGTAGACGTCATACTCCGCCGGTACGACCACCATGCCGCCCGGATGCTGGCTGGTCGTCCGTTTTACGCCGGTGCAGCCGATGGCAAGCCGGTTTTCCTCGGCACGGTGTACCACCCTGCCCTTTTCCTCCATGTATTTTTTCACAAAACCGTAGGCAGTCTTGTCCTTAACGGTGCCGATCGTACCGGCCTTGAACACATGATCCTGACCGAACAGCTCGGTGGTGTACTGATGCGCGCGCGCCTGATATTCGTCCGCAAAATTCAAGTCGATATCGGGCGCCTTATCGCCGTTGAAGCCGAGGAAGGTCTCGAACGGGATGTCATGTCCGTCACCCCGCATCGGCTTGCCGCACATCGGGCAGAGCTGATCGGGCAGGTCGTAGCCGGAGCCGTATCTGCCGTCGGTGAAAAACTCATTATATTGGCAATTGCCGCAGATATAGTGGGGCGGCAGCGGATTGACCTCCGAAATACCTGCCATGGTTGCCGCAAAGGAGGAGCCGACCGAGCCACGGGAGCCCACCATATAGCCGTCCTTCTCGGAGCGGCGCACCAGCTTTTGGGCGATGATATACAAAACGGCAAATCCGTTTTTGATGATGGAATCAAGCTCCTTGTCCAGCCGCTGCTGTACAATAGGAGGCAGCGGGTCGCCGTAAATCTCTTTGGCACGGCGGTAGCAGATTTGAGGCAGCTCCTCCTCCGCGCCGGGAATGGTGGGGGTAAAAGTACCCTTCGGGAAGGCGCGCAGATCGGGATCCACCAAGTCGGCGATCTTATTGGTGTTCTCCACTACCACCTCATATGCCTTTTTCTCACCGAGATAAGAAAACTCCTGCAGCATTTCATCGGTGGTACGCAGATAAAGCGGCGCCTGCCTGTCCGCGTCAGGATATCCCTGTCCCGCCTGCAAAACCTCCCGGAAGATGCTGTCCTCCGGCTCCAGAAAATGGACGTCACAGGTGGCAACCACCGGCTTATTTAGCTTTTCGCCCAGCCGCACGATGGTACGGTTAAACTCCCTTAACTGCTCCTCGCTTTCCACAGGGGCGTCCTCACCCCGCAGCAAAAAGGCGTTATTGCCGATCGGCTGAATCTCCAGATAATCGTAAAACGAGGCGATCCTGCAAAGCTCACTCCACGGCTTTCCCTCCAGAACTGCCTGAAACAGCTCGCCCGCTTCGCAGGCGCTGCCGATGATCAGTCCCTCGCGGTATTTGACCAGCTCGCTTTTGGGAATGCGCGGCTGCTTTGTATGTCTGCCGGGCGCGCCGAAATAGTGAAGATGGGAAACGGAGATCAGCCGATAGAGATTTTTCAGCCCGGTTTTATTCTTTGCCAGTATGATCTGATGAAAGGACGGAAGCTGCTTCGGGTTGTCGTTTCCAAGCTTCCTATCAATCTCGCCGCAGGAAGTCGCGCCGTACTTCTCGGTCATCTGCCGGATAAAGCAGACAAAGATAGCCGAGAGAATCTCCGCGTCATCGCAGGCGCGGTGATGATTGAAATTGCCTAGCTTTAAATGCTTTGCCACCGTATCCAGCTTGTGATTGGATAAATCGGGCAAAAGTTTTCTTGCCAGCACCACCGTGTCGATGGCGGTATCGGGGCAGGAAAGCCCATGCCGCTCTGCCACGGCGCTCAAAAAGCCCATATCGAACGGGGCGTTATGCGCCACACAAACGGCGTCGCCGCAAAAATCCATAAACATTTGCAGCGCTTCCGCTTCACCGGGCGCGTTTGCCACCATACTGTCAGTGATGCCGGTCAGCTCCACGATCCGCGCGGGGATCGGTCTGCCGGGATTGACAAAGGTATTAAACCGCTCGGTTACTATACCGTCCACCAGCCGTACCGCGCCGATCTCGGTCAAAGAGTCCTTCTTCGGGTTAAGGCCGGTCGTTTCGGTATCAAATACGACATACTCTCCCGAAAGCGGAATGTCCTTCGGACCGGTAACGGCGGCAGTGCCGTCATCCACAAAGTAGGCTTCCACACCGTAGAGAATATGAAACGGGTCGTCCGGGTCCTTTTTGCGGTATTCGTCCACCAGATACATGGCGTCCGGGAAAGCCTGCACCACGCCGTGATCGGTGATGGCGACTGCCCGGTGTCCCCAGTCATGCGCGCGCTGCACCAGCTTTTTCACATCGGTCATCCCGTCCATTTCGGACATATTGGTGTGAAGATGCAGTTCCACCCGCTTTTCATGCGCGGTATCCTGCCGCCGCTTCCGACTGACCTGTATCACCGAATCACAGCGGATCATATAGCTGTGGATGTATTGGTCATATTCTACACGGCCGTGCAGAACCACCGTGTCACCGACCTTGAGCTCGGACAGATGGTTTGTCTGCTTGCTGTTCACAACGATTTTCGCATCATAGGAGCCGGTATAATCGGTAAGCTGAAACGAGAAAATGTTCAGCTTGCCGTCCTTTGCCACCCGTTTTTCGAACGCAAAAATATCACCCCAAACCGTTACATCCTCTTCCTCGCCGGTCAGAGAGCCGATCGGCGTTGTCGGCGTATTGATTGCCTTTCCAAACAAAAGCCTTGCGCCCTTGGAAGAAAACGCAGGCTGTGTGAAATCCATCGTCACGGTTTTGGGCGCGTTTGTGGTTTTTGAAGGTGCAATCACCGTTACGGAAGAAGGCGGCGTTTCGGGCGTCACCGGTTGAACCGGCGCAGGAGCCGGAACCGGCTTTCCCGTGAGCAGGACGGAAACGGAAAGAGAGAACCACTCAAAGATCAACTCGGCGATTTTTTTCTCCACATCTGCCTGAGCCAGAATCGGAAGGCCGCCGTGCTTTAAGTCGATATGCAGCGTTTGACCGTCATAATCCGCCTCGGCATCGGAGAAATATCCGTTGACCACACCGACCCGCCGCTTCATCTCATCGATAAGAGCGGGCAGGCATTCGGCGGAAAAAAGGGTGGGCAGATAGCGCGGCAGGATCAAAAAGCGGGACAAGCCCAAAAGCTCTGCCAGACGCTGTTCGCAGGCCTTCTTTGCTGCCGGCTCCAAGAGTGCGGACAATGTAAGCCCTACGGTGACAGACGGTGGGTCATCCTCCTTATGTAAAAACAAAAGCCGTGCATCGGCAAGAGGCGAAAACAGCTTGTCCTCCCCGATGGCAGGGGCAAAAATATCATAAAACAGCGGCGTATGCTCCACGGTATATCTTTCCTTTCGTTACAGCTTAGAGATTTCGGCAAGTAAAGCGGGCAGGATCTGATCCTCCGGCACCTTTTTAATGATCTCGCCCTTTCGGAACAAAACGGCGCAGCCGTCCCCGCCGGCAATGCCGACGTCGGCGTCCCGCGCTTCGCCGGGACCGTTCACCACGCAGCCCATCACCGCCACCTTGATCGGCTTGCGGCAGCCGCGCAGACCTTCCTCCACCTTGGAAGCAAGCGGGATCAAATCGATTTTGGTGCGTCCGCAGGTCGGGCAGGAGACGATTTGAGGGCGATCTGGCAGCAGATCGAGGCTGTGCAGAATATCCTGCGCGGCGGCGATCTCACGGATCGGGTCGGCAGTGAGCGATACCCGAATTGTATCGCCGATTTCATCCAGCAGCAGGCTGCCGATCCCCACCGCGGATTTGATAAGTCCCATTCGCTCGGTACCTGCCTCAGTCACGCCGAGATGAAGCGGATAATCACAGTCCGCCGCCAGCAATCGGTAGGCTTTGGTCATCAGCGCCACATTGCTCGATTTGAGCGAGATAACAATATCCCGAAAATCGAACCGCTCCAGCAGACCGATATGATAGTTTGCGCTTTCCACCAGCGCTTCCGGCGTCACGCCGCCATGCCGCGCCAATATCTCCTTTTCGAGCGAGCCGCCGTTGACCCCGATCCGGATCGGGATATGCCGCTTTCTGCAGGCGTCGGCGACCGCCTTTACCCGCTCGGACGAGCCGATGTTGCCGGGATTGATCCGGATTTTATCCACTCCCTCGGCGGCGCACCGAAGCGCCAACCGATAGTCAAAATGGATATCCGCCACCACCGGTATTTTTACCGCCCGCTTCAGAGCGGGTATCAGTGCGACTGCATCCTCGTCCGGCACCGAAACGCGGACGATCTCACAGCCCGCCGCCTCCAGCTCCTCTGCCTGCCGGACATTCCCGGCAATGTCGTTTGCCGGTACATTCAGCATCGACTGGATATAGATATGTCCGTCGCCTAAGGTGCAGTTTCCCACCCTGACTTTTTTTACCTGTCTCATATTACTCGCCTTCCTAGAATAGGTGCAGAATATCCTTTGCGGTCACCGCGATCATCAAAAGCATCAAAAGCGACATACCGACCGCGTGAACCGCCGCTTCCACCGTCCGCTTGACCGGTTTCCTGAAAATCCATTCGATCAACACAAATACCAGCCGTCCGCCGTCCAGAGCCGGAACGGGCAGCAGATTGAAGATACCGACATTGATGGTGAGCAATGCAAAGATCCAGAGGATCGAATCAAAATCCACAGCATACTCATGCAGCACGGCGCCTACCCCGACCGGACCGGACAATTCGTTGAAGCCGACCCTGCCGGTCAAAAGATCGCCCAGCGAACGCCAGACCAGCTTTGCCATATACCCCGTTGTCAAAACGGCATGGCGCGGCACTGACGTAAACGTTTTCTTCTCGCCGTACACCTTGAAATCGAGTTGCAGCCGGTTGTCCTGCATGGCAAACTGCACCGCGGGCAGAACGACCCGCTCCCCATTCCGCTTTACTTCGATACGGGCGTTGCCGTTTTCGGCAAAGGTGAGGGCGTAGGACAGATCGTCCAGCGTTAAAATACGGGTGTCGTTCACTTTGAGGATCTGATCGTCCACAGAGAGCCCCGTCTGCTGCGACAGCGCGCCGTCGGCAAACTCGGCAATCACCGTGGTGCCGAGCGCGGGCTGCATGGCGGTAAAAATAAGAAGCACGATAAAGCCGAGGATCAGATTCATGGTGCCGCCTGCGATCAGCACCAGCACCCGCTTCCAGGGTGTTTGATTGACAAAGGCGTGCGGATCGGCGGACTCGCCGTCCTCCCCCTCCATGGCGACGTAGCCGCCGATCGGGAGCAGGCGCAGCGCATACTTGGTGCCGCCGCGATAAAACGAAAATAACTGCGGCCCCATGCCGATCGAAAATTCCTGCACTGTGACGCCGCAGGCTTTCGCCACCAGAAAATGACCCAGTTCATGCAGAGAGATCATCAGCCCGAACATGACGGCAACCGCCAGAACAGTAATCAAAACGGACAAACTATCACCGCTTCCACAATCTAATTCAAAGAGGCGTATACATATTCTTTGGCACGGCGGTCTGCCTCATACACCTCGTCGACGGTATATTCTCCCGTCTTTGCGGGAAGCTCCAATGCGCCGCAGACCAGCTTGCCGATCTGCAAAAAGGAGATTTTGCCGTCCAAAAAGAGAGAAACCGCCGCCTCATTTGCGCCGTTGACCAGCGCGGGATAAAGCCCGCCCCGCTCGATTGCCTCCCGACAGGCGGCAAGGCAGCGGAAGGTATCGGTATCCGGTTTACCGAAGGTCAGCTGCGGATAATCCGCAAAGGAAAGAGGTTTCGTCGGACAGGAAAGACGATTCGGATAGGTCAGGGCATACTGGATCGGGATCTTCATATCCGGCACCCCAAGCTGTGCGATCACCGCGCAGTCCTGATATTCCACCATGGAGTGGATCACACTCTGCGGGTGGACAACGATCTCGACCTCCTGCGGCTTTTTCCCGAACAGCCAGACCGCCTCGATCAACTCCAGCCCCTTATTCATCAGTGTAGCAGAGTCAATGGTCACTTTTGCACCCATTGACCAGTTCGGGTGGCGCAATGCCTGTTCGGG
>CANQKG010000046.1 GCA_947624425.1 uncultured Clostridia bacterium
CTAATCGGTCGAGGGCTTGACCTTCTTTCCTTCCCCACTTTCCCTTTGTTCGGTTTTCAGGGTATTCATATCCTGAATAAGTCGGTGTCGATAGCCATGAGGTCCCACCCGTTCCCATCCCGAACACGGCAGTTAAGCTCATGCACGTCGAAAATACTTGGCTGGCGACGGCCCGGAAAGATAGAACGATGCCGGCACAAACGCCGAAAAGACCATAACGGTCTTTTCGGCATATATTCCTCCTTAGCTCAGTCGGTAGAGCCCGCGGCTGTTAACCGCGTTGTCGTTGGTTCGAGTCCAACAGGGGGAGCCAAAAATCGGCAAGGCGTAAGTCTTGCCGATTTTTACTTTTTCACTCTTCACTCATCACTGTTCACTGCGTCGGCGCAAGCGTTTTTGCTTGTTTTCCGCACAAGTGCGAAAAACTCGCCTTTCACACTGCGCCTCCTTTTCCCCACAAAGTCTACGACTTTGTGGGAGACCCTTTTCTTGCCGATTTTTGGAAAGTAATAAGTAATCGTGAAAAGGGAATAGGTTGTGCGGTGTTCCGCTTCGCGGACGATTATAATCGGCAGGTGTCGAAAGACGCTTGCCGATTTTTACTTTTTCACTCTTCACTGCCTCCGGCACGATAAGCGGAACGCTTTACTTGTGATAAGTGCAGATTTATGGTATCATAGCGTATGAGCTAAAACCAATCTTGTTTGTGCTGATATGTGGGTATAGAATGGGGATTGTCATGATGTTAAATAGGAGAGTACATATTGCAATCGTGGATCGTCCCACCATATGCCATATCGCTTCCGGCGCTAAGTCAATCGAAACAAGATTTAGTAAAAACCGCATCAAACCATATCATGCAGTCAACATAGGCGATATCGTTTTGCTGAAAGAAAGCGGAGGAGCCATTCACGGCTGTTTTACGGTAAAAAATGTCGATTACATCAAAGATTTCAATATAGAGGAAGTAGAGAACAGATATCACGATAGGGTGATGGCTCCCGATGCGTATTGGCGCCGTAAAAAGGATGCCAAATACGGAACGCTGATCTATTGTGATAATCCTGTTTTGGAAGAAGTGGGCATTAAGCTGATACATAAGGGGATGAGCGGCTGGATATCGGTTCCGGTTTCCATTCAGCCTACCATTGTCTGCTTTGCGGGAGAAATGGGATCCGGAAAGTCTGCTTATGCAAAAGCGTTGGCAAAGAAGTTGAAAGGAAAATATATTCCTTTGGACTCGGTTGCTGGTAAAGTGCCGGCGCAGGACAAAAATGCCGGAGAACCGCTGGTTTTTGACGGGGTTCGACGTCTCAGTACGCTGAATGCGATTCAGACATACTACGGTCATGCAAAATTGGTATATGTAAAATCAAAAGAAGCGGATCGGTTCAAACGCTATCATGCAAGAACAAATACGAATATAAGCTTAGGCGAATTTCGGAATATATGCCATGAACCTGCCGAACGTGAGATTTCCTCTTTTCTAGAAAAAGCCGATTATATCATTGAAAACTGCAACAGTATGGATTTAGAGCGATCTGTCACAAATGTCAGCGATATGCTGTCATGCCTGTTGACAGGACGAGCCGGACAAGCTGACGGGGCGGGAAAAGGCATGACGCCTTTTCAAAGGGCGATCGTCATCGGTTCGCCGGGCGCGGGAAAGAGCGTCTTTGCAAGGGCGCTGCGGGATTTGACCGGACTGCCGCTTTATTATCTCGACCAGATCTGGCACAAGCCGGACAAAACCACCCTGCCAAGAGAGGAGTTCGACCGGCGGCTCGGCGAAATTCTCGCAAAGGACCGCTGGATCATCGACGGGAACTATGGGCGCACTTTGCGGCAAAGGCTTCTGCGCTGCGACGCGGTTTTTCTGCTCGATTACCCCAAAGAGGTCTGCCTTGCGGGCGCGGCGGCACGGATCGGGACAAAGCGGGAGGACCTCCCTTGGGTGGAGGAGGAATTGGACGGGGAATTCCGGCAGTGGATCGAGGAATTCCCCGAAAAGCAGCTGCCCGAGCTTTACCGCCTGCTGCGGGAATATCCGGAAAAATCGATCACGGTGTTCCGAAGTCGGGAAGAATCGGAACGCTGGCTTGCGGAGAATCGGAGGATTGAGCGAAATGCAAAGGCTTAAGATCGCCCTGCTTCAAATTGCGCCGGTCGGCTCCTTGCAGGGGAATTTGGAAAAGGGGCTTGCGGCTTGCCGCGAAGCGAAGAAGCAGGGGGCGGAGATCGCGCTGTTTCCCGAGATGTGGAGCAACGGCTATCGCATTTACGACCGCCCCGTTCCCGACTGGCAGGCGGAGGCGATCCCCGCGGACGGCGCGTTTGTCCGGGCATTCGGGCGTTTGGCAAAGGAGCTGGAGCTGGCGGTCGGGATCACCCTGCTGGAAAAATTCAGTCCCGCGCCGCGCAATACGATGATTTTGTTTGACCGCTTCGGACGGGAAGCACTCCGTTATGCGAAGGTGCATACCTGCGACTTTGACGTGGAGCGGAACCTGACGCCGGGGGAGGATTTTCCAGTCGCGGCGCTCGATACCGCCTGCGGCAGCGTGCAGGTCGGCGCCATGATCTGCTATGACCGGGAGTTCCCCGAAAGCGCGCGGATTCTGATGTTAAAGGGCGCGGAGCTGATTCTGGTTCCAAACGCCTGCCCGATGGAGATCAACCGGCTTTCCCAGCTTCGCGCAAGGGCTTATGAAAATATGACCGCCATCGCCACTAGTAATTATCCGAAAGGCGTGCCGGACTGCAACGGCGGCTCCAGCCTGTTTGACGGCGTTGCCTATCTGCCGCACCTTGCAGGCTCACGCGACACCTGTATGCTGCAGGCGAAGGAGGACGAAGGCATTTACATCGCCGAACTGGATCTACAGCAGCTGCGCCGCTATCGGGAAACCGAGGTACACGGCAACGCCTACCGCCGCCCGCAGAAATACGGCTTGCTGACCAATACGACTGTTCAAGCCCCCTTTCTCCGCAAAGACCGCCGCCCGTGACCTTGCCCATCAAAACCCGCCGCAATGTGAAACTTCACATTGCGGCGGGTTTTTTGTGCTATGGCTGTTTGGTACGGGGATCGGCATATTTCTGAAACCGGCTGCTCCTATCGGGAGATCGGCACTGTGAAAGTTTTTTTGAATTTTGAAAAATAGTGTTGACATCTGTAAACAATTGTATTACAATAATACCGCAATGCCAATCATCCGCATTGCTGTGGAGGTGTATAATTTGGCGGGTAAAAAATTTGTAATACCATCCAAACGATATAAGGGTGATACCTCTGTGGTTTCTGCAAGATTACCGAACGAATTGATCAAAGATCTGGATCGAATTGCGGAAAACACCGGACGAAACAGAAATGAAATCATCATGTTATGTTTGGAATTTGCGCTTGATAATCTGGAAACAGACACAGACGGAAAAGAGAGATAAAATGAGAAAACACGGAACATTTTTATTGGTTTATTTGCTCATGGCGGCGTTATATATCGTGTTATCCCTGATTTTAATTGCGAATCGAAACGCTGTATTTTGGATCGGCTTTGCCATGGCATTGTTTGCGGCTGTGTTGACCTCGTCTGTCACAATCGCTGCCGCGCAGAAGCGCAGTTCGGCATTTCCGCTGGAAATTTCGATCATTGCCTGCTCGGTGATCTATCTTGCTGTTGTGATTGCGGTCAATATTTTGTTCGGTTTTGTGCTTCGGACAAGTGTGAATTTATTGATCAGCATTCATTTGATCTGTACGGTTTTATATGCGGGGATCACCGTGCTGCTGTTTGCCGCGAAGAATATGGTCATTCGGCAAAACGATCGGGCAAACGGTAAAATCTGCGAGATGCAGATTCTCATTTATGAATTTGAAAAAATCAAAACAAAGCTCATCAGTATGCCGCTCGAATCCAGAAAGGAGGCTCTGCCGCTGCTGGACAGTCTTCTGGACGCGCTGCGGTTTTCGGATTTCGGCATCACCGTTGATGTATCGGATATAGACGCACGCCTGCGTTCGATGGCTGAGATGCTTTCCTCGGAGGTCGATAATTTGATTGCTATAAAATCGGATGATATGACCGGCATGGAATCTATGATCAACGATATCAAAAAAGTAGTAAAAGACAGAAATATGCAGATCAAATTATTGAGCGGCAATATTTAAGGGAGGAAATGAAATGGCAATTGTAGACGTCGTAAAATACAACGGCAGCCCGGACGTGTTTGCTTGGAAATATCCGAGTGAGGAATTGAGCACTTGGACACAATTGATCGTGAATGAATCGCAGGAAGCAATACTGTTCAAGGGCGGCAAAGCATTGGATGTGTTCCAAAGCGGGCGTCACACTTTAGAGACCGCCAATATTCCGATTTTGAATAAGATGATCAATATTCCCTTTGGCGGTCGTTCTCCGTTTACGGCAGAGGTTTGGTACATCAACAAGGTAAACTCGCTGGATATCAAGTGGGGCACCGCTTCGCCTATTCAACTGCAGGATCCGAAATATCTTGTATTTATTCCGGTGAGAGCATTTGGCCAATTTGGCATTCGGATCGAAAACTCCAAGCAGTTTCTTGTGAAATTGGTCGGCACGCTTCCCTATTTTGACAAAACACATATTCTCAAATATTTTCGCGGACTATATCTGACCAAGGTGAAGGATGCGATCTCCTCTTATTTGGTGCATAAGCAAATCAGCATTATGGAGATCAACGCGTATATTGAGGAGCTTTCCGACTTTCTCCGGGAAAAGATGCGCCCGGTTCTGGAGGAGTATGGTATTAAGCTGGTTCATTTTTATGTGAATGACGTCAGCGTCCCCGAAGACGACGCCGCCGTGAAAAAGCTCAAGGACGCGCTTGCCAAGAAAGCCGAAATGAATATCATCGGATATAACTACCAGCAGGAGCGTTCCTTCGATACGCTGGAGGGAGCCGCAAAAAATCCCGGAGCCTCCGGGGATCTGATCGGCGCCGGTTTGGGCCTTGGAATGGGTGTTGCAATGGGCGGCGCAGTCGGCGGTCAGTTTGGCGGTATTGCGAAAAATCTGGATATCAATGCGAGCGATACAAAAACATGCCCTTCCTGTGGCGCCGTGATTCCCAAGAACAAACGATTTTGCTCTGACTGCGGCTGTGATACCGAAAAAGAGGCGGCAGAAAAGGCAAAGGGGAGTGTAACATGCAGCAATTGCGGGTTTAAGTATCCGAACACCGTGAAGTTTTGCCCTGAATGCGGCGACAAATATAATCCCTGTCCCGCATGCGGCGCGGATCTGCCGGCAGGTGCTGTAAAGTGTGAGGCTTGCGGGTATGAGGCGCCGAAGCCCTGTCCCTTTTGCGGCGCTGTTCTGCCCGGCAAGAACGCAAGATTTTGCTCCGAATGCGGCAAACCCCTGACCAAAACATGCCCTTCCTGCGGTATGTCAATACCCGGCACACCGAATTTCTGCCCTGAATGCGGTACAAAGTTAGAGTGATGCAAAGGTGACGATCATGAAGAAACTCAAAAAGAATCTGATCTCTGTTTTTATCTTTTTGCTGCTGATTGCCCTGACGGTCGTGATCTATTATCTGCTGCCCTATGAGAAAGCGCTGCCGGATCAAACGATCTTCTTCGGCGTCGTGGCTTCAGAGGTCATCACCTTGCTGGGGACACTGTTTTATCACACGGCGTCCGGCAAAAAGAGACTTCCTCTGATCGCCGGAGGTTATACGATCCTGTTTGGTTATCAGGTTTTGATTTTCATCTTATCCACCCTGTTTGCGCTTCGTTACCGAAATGCGATCGCAACCTACAAAATCATTTTTGCCTGCTTCACCGGCGCGTGCCTGCTTGCTTGTGTTTTAGTGTACTTCTTCGGGAGAAAAGTCGCAGAAGAGGCAGACAATTTGGATCATGCCTGCCGTTTTTTCCATGAGCTGGAATATAAAACAGAAAAGCTCTGCTCTTTTGATTGCGAAGGAAGTATTCACGGCGAGCTGAAAAAAATCGACGATGCCGTGAAAAACTGCGACCACAGTATTTGCGTGAACACCGATGAGCAGATCAACGATAACATCAATTGCCTGTTGGAGCGGTTTCACATCAAAGAGATGAACAGCGGTAAAATACTGGAGCTGTGCGAAAACACCATCTGCCTTATTCGGCAGAGAAACGCCGAAGCGTGCAAAGCCAAACTCGGAGGCGTATGACAGAAAGCCGGTTTCCTCATCGGGTGGAGAGGCGGTCTCTGCAAAAGCTTTGCGGATCGAAGATTTCAGAATAAGAGGGTACAAAAATGCAGAAAAAATCTTTTTCCTGGGGCGTTATCATTGTCATGTTCTTTGTGTTTTTCCCGGTCGGCATTTGGATGTTAGTCAAAAAGATGACCGATGAGAAATTCAATTACATCAAAAACGGGAAATCCCTGCGGGTTTTGGCTTGGGTATTGATCGGATTTGCGGCGATTTATCTGATCATGGGGATCACCGGGGAGTTTAAGACCATTAACGGCTCCAGCGCGGCAGGCGGCGTGATCATGATGATCCTGATTTTCGGCGGCAGCGGAGCCTTTACCTTCTATAAGGCAAATTCCTATATCAGGAAAGGCACAAAATATCAAAGATACATTTCGATCATCAACAGCAGTCATGACAGATTGATCGACCGTATTGCCGCCGCCTATCCAACCTCCTTTGAACAGGCGGCAAAGGATCTGCAGTCTATGCTGGATGACGGATATTTCACAAATGCTTATGTGGATCTAAACCGCAGAGAACTGATCATGCCGAAAACAGCAGCAGTCAATATCGTGGTCAACCAACCGGCTGTGGCTGCAAATCCGCAAACGAAAAGCGTCAAATGCAAAAACTGCGGTGCAACCAATACGGTCGTGCCGGGCGCAGCCAACGAATGTGAATATTGCGGTTCGCCGCTGTAAAGGAGGTGTAAGGCTTGTCGTTGACATGGTTCGCGGTTGAAATAATAATCCTGTTTGCAGGCTTGTCTGTCTTTAGTTTTTATAGCATGAAAAAGAGAAAAAGACAGTCTCAAATATATTCCATAATCGTTGATGCGGACAGTGAAACCGTTTCCCTGCAGCGCATTATGAGCGCGCTCCAAATGGATTTTGCTGCCGTTTTAAAGGACGTCCGTTCGATGTCTATCAACCTCAACTATCCGTTATTGAAAAATTCTCATATAGACCTAGAGCGGCAGTTGTTGGTTTTGTCGAAAGAAAGATTGGAAAAGCAGCGCAGAAAAACTTCCAAAATTAACAAAAAACGGCACACTGCCGATCAGACGGCAATCGAGTGCAAACATTGCGGAGCCAAAAACAAAAAAGGTTCTGTGGAATGCGAATATTGCGGTTCGCCGCTGTAAAGAAGCGGATCCATAGACAGATTGTAACCTTGGTGGCAAAGCCGGCAATGCCATAAGGTTCAAAATATCAAGAGAAATCATGCAAAGGAGAAAAATAAAGATGAAATGCAATCAATGCGGAGAAGAATTTGTAGGGAAATTCTGCCCGAACTGCGGTGCTCCCGCAGAAGTCGAAGCACCTGCTGCAGAGCAGGAGCCGGTCGTGCCGACCGCTCCCGAGCAGGACGCGCCGCCCGTGACCGAGCAGGAGCCGGTCGTGCCGACTGCTCCCGAGCAGGATGAGCCGCCCGTGACAGAGCAGGCGCCGGTTATGCCGGCTGCTTCCGCCGAAGTCAAAAAACCGATTTATAAAAAATGGTGGTTCTGGTTGATCATTGCGGCTGTCGTGATTGGGATTATCGGCAGTATCAGCGGCGAAAAGAACGATGATACCGGTTATGAAAGTTCACTTGCGCAAAGCCTCGGTGAGATCGATCCGGACACATCGGCGGCAGAGAGCAAAACAGCCAGTGCAGCAGAAAGTAAAATCGAGAGCATTAAAGTCACGGTTGCCGACTTCAGCACAATGAGCAGAGAGGACATCGAAAATTGGGCAGCAGCCAACAACGTGACCGTTTCGTTCAGCGAAGATTACTCGGATTCGGTTGCTGCAGGTTCTGTGGTCAGCCAAAGCAAAACGGCAAATGAAACGGTAACAGAGGGTACAACGATCAGGGTTGTGATCTCCAAAGGGGCGAAGCCTTCTGTCGAATATCAAAATGCGTTAAAACAGGCGGAAAGATATTCCGACATGATGCACATGTCCAAAAAGGCGATCTATGATCAGCTGACCTCCGAGTATGGCGGTCAATTTGCCGCCGATGCAGCACAGTATGCGATCGATAATTTGAAGGCGGATTATAAGAAAAACGCACTGGAATCGGCTAAGACTTATCAAAGCGCGATGAGTATGTCCAAGAGCGCGATTTATGATCAGCTGACCTCCGAATACGGCGGTCAATTTACTGCCGAGGAAGCGCAATACGCGGTTGACCATTTAGATGACTGATCAAACAAATTTTACATCCTGACAGGCATTGGCTGATAAACATGCACCCAAAAGTGAAACACTTTTGGGTGCATGTTCGATATTTCACGGCGGGGTTGTGTTTTTGATCGATATGGTTTAGAATGATCATAGAAGCGGGCGAAAGATCAGTTTATCTGTCGATTACGGCGTTCGCTTTTCTTTTCACTTCAAAGGAGATGACCGATATGCCGCTTCAAATCATCCGAAACGATATTACACAAGTCGCCTGCGACGCCATCGTCAACGCGGCGAACGCCACCCTGCTTGGCGGCGGCGGCGTGGACGGCGCGATTCATAAGGCAGCCGGAAGAGGGCTGCTGCTCGAGTGCATGAAGCTCGGCGGCTGCAAAACCGGGCAGGCGAAAATCACCGGCGGGCATAAACTGCCCTGCAAATATGTGATCCATACCGTCGGTCCCAAATGGAAGGGCGGGCAGAACGGTGAACGGGAGTTGCTCGAAAGCTGCTACCGGGAGTCGCTGCGCCTTGCGCTTTCGCACG
>CANQKG010000047.1 GCA_947624425.1 uncultured Clostridia bacterium
TCTGACGCCCGGTTCGATACAATATGCCACCTTACCGGTGTAATCCCCTTGGGTAATCACGAGATTGTCCGATGACCGACCGTGGAACCAGCCTGCTGCAAGGTATAAATCCGCAGGGCAGCCCCAGCCTGTCCTGTTTTGCTCTGCCGCACGAGGCAGATTGGTGACATACAGATTGACCGTCATCGCCTGTGCGGTGGTGGCTGTCCCGACCAACATGGTAATCAGCAGGGAGAGCGTCACCAAAAACGCTATGATCCGTTTTTTCATATTACTTGATACCTCTTTTCGCAAATGCAAAACGGCGCACCCTTCGGCACGCCGTTTCATACTTTTTTATTTTCTTAAATACCGTATAATTCGTACTTTCCGTCCGGGCGTTTCACTGCCCACACATGGAAAGTAGTGTGTTTATCTATCTGCTTTGTGTAATCCAAGCCCTCTCGGATCTCACGCTCCACCGCCTCACGGTTGCTTCCGTTGATCACGGTAGGCGCGTTCCAGGAGTCACTCTCTCCGGGCAGATAGGTAAGTCCGATGCTCTGTCCGTATGCAATGGCATAGTTGATATAGTAATCTATGTCAATGACCGGCATAGACGGAACAGACGATTCCGCTTGAGATTCGGCTTGTGACGGTGCGGCGGCAGGTGAACTGCTTTCCGGCGGCGTTGTCGGCTGTGATACGGGCGGTGCAGACGACGCTTCCGGCATAGATGCAGCCGCTTCTCCTTTTACCTGCGCGGGAACGGTCGGTCGTGCAGAAGTGTCCGCCGACACTGTGCTTTGCACCGCCATATCCGGCATCACACTCTTTACCGTATCGTCTGCAATGGGAATGAAGCCGCTGTCTGTATCTGCCGGAGCAGTACTGCTCTCAAAACCTGTCACTCCCGAAATGACCTGCCCCGGCTCGCCGGATATTGCATCTGATGCCGGAATCGTACTTTCCGTAACATGGCTTTCTTCTGCACGGAAGACTGCTGTTTCTTTTCCGCCGCATCCGGTCAGCAACAAGACGGACAGCATCATACCCATCAAGATCGTCAGTTTCTGTTTCATGTGTTATCACCACCTATTTGATTATACAGTATACCGATAAAACCGGAAAAGTCCAGCGAGAATCATCGGAAACCGAAAAATTTATCAAAAAAATCACATACTCTGCTCAAAAGCAGGTTCTTCGTCCTCCGATTCTTCTTCACCCGGTTCTGCCATCTCCTGTGTCTCGTCTTCCTCCATGTGCAGACGCTGTTCATAAGCAGACAGCACGACGCCGTTCAGTTCTGTTCGGGCGTCCGCAGTGATAGGGTGGAAAATGTCCTCATACTGGGTCTTTCCGTCCTTCTGATAGCTGCGCTGGGGCATCTGCACGAACAGACCCTTCTGTGAGTCGATCACCCGGATTCCGTGTACGGCGAACGCACCTCCGATATTGGCGCTGGCAACCGCTTTCAGCTTTGAGTCCTCGTAATCGATCAGACGGTCGATGCGGACAGAAATGGACGGGTTGTCCCGACGGGTTTGTTTGGACAATGTTTTTTCACTTTTGTTTGCCATAATGTTTTTCCTCCTGTTGTTTTTAGAATGTATAAAAAGAGAAGCCCATATCGGACTCCACTTCTTCCTGTGAGATTTCTTCCGGCTGTGCAAACCGTTCCAGATAGGTTTTTGTTTCCGCTTCGGTCAGCCCCCTGAAATTGTCCACGGTCAGTCCACACACGAAGAACGGACCGGCAATAATGGTTTGTCCGTTATTCAGACGCCGATTGCCTTCCATGCCCCGAAGCTTCCCTTCGTCATTGCAGATGATAACGGTATTATCATCGTTGTATATACATTCGATCAAACCGTCCACCGCTTTTTGTTCGGCTTCCAGCGTATGGGGAATTTCCGCTTCATACGCCGGTCGCCCCGGTTCCACATACACGATCTGCATGAGATCGTCCGGTTTCTGTGTCTGCGTTTCATCAAAGTCGATTTGCTTGAAGCCGACAGTGTCACAAAAATAATTGCCGTGCTCTGTGACCACCACATCTGAAACGGAAAGACTGTGTCCCCGAAAAAGAGGATGCCCTTCGGTGTTAAAGCGGTGAAAGATTTCTTCCGGACTGGATTCCTCAATCTCGGCGTTGAACACCTCATCGTAGATAGCAGGATCAATGGTTTGTGGAAGATGAAGCCGTTTTCTTGTATCCATACCGAAGAACTTTTCCCGTTTCTTATCCCGGTCGCCATTGATCTGATAGATTTTTACCCTCATCTTATTTCCCTCCCATTGTGATGCTTTCGCATTCGCCCTGTTCAGTCACTTCCGCCAGCTTTTCCCGCGCCCAATCCGGCAAATATGCTTCGTCTATTACGCCGAGAAAGTCGGCACGGTTATAATTTGTTCGGTCACCGTCCTTTAAGAAAAAGCCGAACACCTTTCGCCCTCTGGCGTTCGGGCTGCAGCCGAAGCCACCCTCCGCATAGAAAAGCTGGTAATCCGGGGACTTATATTCGTCTTTCAGCATGGAAGGCTTCAGAACCAGCAGCTTGCCTTCATAGTCTTTTTCTCCGGTACATTGGCTTTGATCGAACAAACCGAGCATCTGCCAAGCCCGCCTTACCTGATCCACAAACAGATTGGTCAGCCCCGGATGAGATTCCACGCAAAAATGCCAGCGCACCTCATCTTCCGGAATATATGTCTGTTTTGCCCATGCCTTATTCTCCGGAGAAAACCGTCCGTCAT
Organism: uncultured Clostridia bacterium; assembly: GCA_947624425.1. Lineage (GTDB taxonomy): Bacteria > Bacillota > Clostridia > Oscillospirales > Ruminococcaceae > CANQKG01. The sequence continues at coordinate 2,737 of CANQKG010000047.1, forward strand.
GATCCTTTTCCTGAATGGTATTGGAAAGCACCCAATTCACGCGGTCAAAGCCGTACCGTTCGATGATACCCCGTGTGCCGTTCTCCAGTCGGTTATCATGATAGTTGCCCTCAATCGCCCGTTCGATGGCTCTGGCGCAATCGCAATTTTCCCGATAACTGTCCCGCCAATAGGCGATCTCATGACAGGAAACGGCATATTGGCGGGAATAGGGATACAATTCTTTATACTCCGTCATGGGGATCACCTTCTTGCTGCGCCCATTTCACCGACAAATGGACAAGGGCGGCTCTCTGCTGCTCCGGGGAGAGGCTATTTAGAAAATCAAAGAACGAGCCCTCTGCCGATTGTTCTCTGTCCACCGCTCCCTTGCAGTTGTCGCAGATCTTCTCACGGGTCACGGTAACGCTCCGTCCGTCCTCGCTTTCCGAAAAGGACAATATGTCGTTATAACCAAATCCCACACGCTTTCGCAGTTCATACGGAATGGTCACACGGCCGCGCTTGCCCAATATCCTCATCACCTTCATGACAAACAGCCTCCTTCTGCATCATCGCATTTTTCATAACACGGGCAGTTTTCGCATTCACCGTCACAATCAGCGTCATCGAACGGACAATGATCACAGTCGCCGTCACAGAGAAGGTTTTCTGTATCTTCGCTGCCGACCGCTTCGATCAGGATCTTTCCTCCCGATGCACTCATCTGAATAACACTTTCTTCATGGATCCCTGCATCTGCCAGCATATCCAGCGGAACAGAAAACAACACATATTCCGTCACTTTTACCATTTGCATGAAATGATATCCTCCTTCATTCGTTTTTCATAATCGTCATATTCGCCCTGCCGGTCGAACAGCGTGAGCTGGTTTCCTTTTTCTCTCTGTCGTTCGTACAGATCGTAGTTGGCAATCAGCAGTTCGGGAAATTCCTTCCCCGCTTCGTACTTCTGCACCATGCTGTGGATACGGCGAAAGTCGAAGAACAAGCAGCCGTCATACAACTCCCGTATCTCCGGGCAATCGTTGTAGGAAAGCAGAAATTTGCTTTTTGAGCCGAGCAGCACATCATGCAGCCGCAAATGATCCTCCCATGTGAAAACGCAATTGTAGATGTATTCACTGGAAAAGTAGGGCGGATCACAATAAAGAAATCCGCCGGGACGGTCGTAGTGCCTGATGAATACCTCAAAATCCTGATTCTCGATCACGACATTCGCGCACCGCCTGCTGAAGTTTTCAATCAGTCCGAACAGACTTCGCAGATTGAATGGCTGGCAGGCAAAGCTCTTTCCGCTGCTGGAATAGCTGTAGCGAATGAGTTTCAGAAACATCGCGGCACGGCGCAGATCGTAGTCCTGCCGTGCCGCCTGCATCAGCTCCCGCAGTTCTTCCGCTTCCGGTTCGGGCAGAAGAACGCCGGTCAGCTCCATTTCCTCTCCAAGAAATGCGTCGTTGAATTCCTCCTTGTCAAAGAAGCGTTTGAGTACCTTGAAGTCATCGCGGGAATTGAGTGACAAAAAACCAAGTTCACGAATAAAAGCCATTGGGCGATCCCGCATACAACGGAACAGATTGATGAGATTTTGATTGCAGTCGTTGATTACCTCAAAGCTGTCCTGCCACGGCTTGCCCAGCAGAACCGAACCGCTTCCGCCAAAGGGTTCGATATACCGCACATAAGACAGGGGAAACAGAGCGTACAAAATGTGAAGAATGGGCGTTTTATTGCCCACCCAGGATACCGGTGATTTGATAACGGTCACCTCGCTTTCACAAAGGGCGTCAACCGTTTCGGGGCAACAAAAAGCCGGTATCCATCGCTCCCGAAACGATTGATACCGGCCGTTTATTCTTTTTCTTTCTTTTGCAGTTTTTGTATGCGTTCCTCATAGTCGTTGATGCGGTTGATTTGCAGGCAGCAGATAAATGTTACCCCGATCAGCCCGCCTACCATCATGCCGAGAATAAAAATAAAGACGCCGCTCATAGATTCATCTCCATTTCTTCGTTGTCCGTTTCGTTCAGTTTCTCCGATAGATACGCTGTTTGATATGCGTCCTCGCCAAGCTGTTTTAGCAGGGCATTATACATCTCGATGTCCGCACAGGCACGAAAACCGAAGTCCGCGCAGCTCTGCCAGACTCTCGTAATATCTTCACCGAACGCTTGCATGAATTCGTTCGGCTGAAGCCATGCTTTTCCTTGCTCCCAGCAGACACATAGGGAGGTGGGAAAGGCGTATGTCTGTTCACATTGAAAATCCGGAGAAACATAAACTTCAAGAATACTGTTTTCGCCGGTAATTTCATTGATTTTTTGCTTAAATTCTTCTACTGTCACATTCTCATCTCCATTTCTTCCGATTCGTCCTCGCCCATATCGTCCACCGATGTAATGTTGACATATTCGCCGATGATGCCGAGTGCCTGATAATAACTGCCTGACTCCTGAATGCGGTTGCACATCTCAGTTGCCTGTCCGTCAAGTCCTGCACGGCGCAAGGTTTGAGAGGCGATCCCCATTAAATTGAAAATATTGCCGTCCTGCCCGATGAGAGGACAGTCCGGCTTTTGCGCTCCCTGCTCCTGCTCTGCCGGGAGAAATCCGCCAAGGCGGTTCGGAACATAATCCGAAAGCCATGTGCCGCCAAAATTGCCATGGGTCTGTAATCGCCACATCGCCAGCTTTCCGGCGTCGATTTTTACATCTTCGCTGAACGGGAACAGCAGACAGGTCAGACCGTCATGCTCAAAGGCAGCGCAATCGTGAAATTTCGTTTTGCCCAGCAGAATGCCGTTCTCCGTGAGCATTTCATTGATCCCGTCCACCCACTCATCGAGGCTGCCGCCGCAGCCTTGCAGGATCAATCCTTCTGCGCTGTTCATACGGCGAAGGTCATTTGTTGTTATCCTGTTTACACTCATAGCCGCATATCCTCCATGTTTGTTTCTTGTTCTTCCTTCATGTTGAAATCTCTCCGCATATATTCCCCGAATGTCATGCTTTCTCCAAGAAAATTCGGCGACGAGTCATCATCGAAAGAAATATATCCGGCATCTCCAAAGTCTATCGGTTCTTTTGTAATAATTGTCCCCGCGTGATTTACAATCACCCGTGGTTCCACCGCTACAAAATCCCCCGAATCGCCATGCCGCAGATCGTATTTGTATAATCCTTCCGGCAGATCCTCCTGTGTGATCCGGTCGTTGCTGAACAACGCGGGGATACCGATCAGTTCGATCAGGTCATAGTTCTTCATTTCTATGTCGATATAGGCCGTTCCTGTGCTATTGAGAGCTAAGTCCAGATCCGCCGGTTCATATCCCCATAAATTCATGGCAAAATCCATAGCTGCTTTTCCCTCCGGAAAGTACTCATCAATGATTCTGCCGTCCAGAAACTTCCTTCTCCCACAGTTTGCGCCGATATCCTCGTCCGCCCACTCATGTTCAAAAGTGATCTGCGGGTACATCTGCGCCAACTTTTCCAAAATTGGATGCGGCGCATCATATGCCGTCTGAAAGCGCAGTTCGTTTCTCTGTTCTTCCGCTGTATTTTCACTCATACCGTAGGCGTTCCATTTTGTTCCCCAATGGACAATGCTCCATTCGTACCATGTGGGAGCGCCGTATTCGCGGATGTTTTCGTATGCCTGCTTCCCAAACTCCCATTCTTCCGGTGTAATGTCCGGATTTTGATCCAAATACTCCTTTTCACTTTCTGATTCCGATTTTAGGAAGTCCCGGTAGGCACTCAATCCCCGGTCAGTCGTGCTGCCGCATTCAATATGGAGTGACGGCGGCATAGGAATGATTTTTTCAAAATCCACGCTTCCGCGCCCATATTGATCATTTTTGACCGCTTCCAGAATTTCTTTTACTCTTTTTTCGTCCCCCTGCAATCGGACGATGTTCTGCACATGATTTGGCATAACTGCACTCCTTCTTTCATTTTGTTATTTGTTGTCTTTTGGAAAGCGCCAGCGCAATCCCATGCAGGACATAGTCCACGCAGGGGATTGCCACGCTGTTGCCCAGCGCCTTGTACCGCGCGGCATCGGAACCAGCGGGAATGTCCGTCCAGCCGTCTGGAAAGCCTTGCAGCCGTTCACATTCCATCGGCGTTAAGCGCCGAATGAGACGGCAGGCATCTTTATCTGCTCCAGTCACAAGGTTTTCACTTCCACCGCCATGATCCCCGCCCTGCGCGCGTAATGTGGCGCAGCCTGACGCATAATTCCCGAACTGACTTTGCCCGAAAACCTCTGCATCATCATCCACTCGCTGACGGCTGAAGACTGCATGATGGTCGGTAGCCGTAAGGGTATAGGCAATATCCTCTTGATAGCCCAAACCGTTGCCGCCGTTTTGCGGTTGGCGGTCAATGGTATTGCCGGCGATGCAAAGAACGGAGTCCTGTTCCACCAATGGGACATTGTTACCGCCCGTGCCGTATCGTGCGGACATGGTCGGAACCACCTCGTGCGGTCCGGTATATCTGGCGTCAATGCCATGATTTTCATAGACCAGCGGCTGATGATTGCTCATTTGAGAACAAAGTGTTCCTGCTATATTTTCAGAGCAATTCATAAAACTGCCGGGTCTCGCCTGTCGGCTCGGTCGGTGCTTCTCAGCCTGCGGCTGAGAGGTCTCCACTGGAGACCCGCACCCTTGGTCGTTAAGGCATAGAATGCTCGGTACCATATTTGTTCCGCTTTCGGCGGCTTTCAGTGTGGGTGAGATTTCTTCCGAATAACCGATCCCGCCTGCGGACGGAGCGGCTCCGGCACAGAACCCGGCAGCGATGAATGTCTGCTGCTTTACGCTGGGGTGCGCGCACAAAGCGCCCGCTACATCATGCAAATCTCTGATCTCATCTCGCTGGTTCGCCGCAAAAGCGGTAGGCTGTATGATTCCGTTGCGTCCGGTGGACATTCCGCAGTTGACGCCAAGCGTTGCCGCCACAGCGCCGGTCAAATCACCGTTGTAACCGTCAAAGCCCACTGTTGTGCCATTTGATTCCGCGCTTTTTCCGTCAGGCAAAGTGATCCCTGCCTGTATTTCCAGCGCCCGTTTCAGCCGTTCGGGAAGCTCCTTGCCGCGTTCAGTCGCCCGGCGCAGAATGCCTCGACAGGCTTTCGGGGTCAAATAATATCTGTTCGGCACGGCTTCCTGCAAAATCTGCGACAAGGAAGATTCTCTTTCTTCTCTGGGGGACGCCCCAGTATTGAGCATCGAGGCATCGCCACGCCAAGGAGAAAGTATCTCCCAATACGATTCGCCCAGCAGATTCCCAGCGCCCGGTGTCAGGTCGAGGAATTGATACGGCAGGTATCGCAATTCGGGTGGTTTCTTCGAGAACGATCCGGAAATCTTCGCCTTTCGGTTCTCCGCTGGAAAAGGCTCCGGGGACATTTTCCCACACCATGATTCTTGGTCGAACAGTGTAAGCTGTCCGTCCACGCTGTAGTTCTGCATTTCTCATCTCCCTCACAATCCGGATTTGTTCCATAAAAAGGCCGGAGCGTTCTCCGGCAAGCCCGGCTCTCGCTCCGGCAACAGAAAGGTCTTGACACGGGCTGCCTCCGCAGATAATGTCCACCGGCGGCAGCTCTGCCCCTTTCAACTTCGTAATATCGCCCACATGAACCATATCGGGAAATCGCAGCCGTGTCACCGCAATGGGGAAGGCTTCGATCTCGCTTGCCCATACGGGGACGATCCCATTATGCACCGCCGCCAGAGGAAAGCCGCCGATCCCATCAAACAGGCTCCCCATCGTCAGCGATCTCTTGGAGGCACATTTCACATTCCCATGACCGGTTCGCTTCCTTCCTCACAAATATTCTCGGTTTGTTCCTCTGCCAGTTCCGCATCGGTCAACTTGCGGAAAGAGTCCTCGCCGGGACACATACCGAGGGAGCGACCGTTGTCGAAGGCACAATGTACCGTGCCGATATCATCGACGAACCTGACCGTACCACGCATATTGTCCTCCACCGGTCGGGGATCGTCTCCCATGTGCAGAAGCAAAACCCTCGTTCCGGGCGGATAGGCTTCCTTGTAGT
>CANQKG010000048.1 GCA_947624425.1 uncultured Clostridia bacterium
TTTCACTTAATCCCATTTCAACCCACAAAGCTTTCGTCTTTGTCAAGACCTCCCTTGTCAAAGGGAGGGGGACCGCGAAGCGGTGGTGGGATTCAAAAACCACTAATCTAAATACAGCAAACAAAAACTCCCGATGCTTTCGCATCGGGAGTGGTTTTCTCTTACAGTTCGTCTTTGTGGCGTTCGCGCAGACGCGCCGCCGCCTCGCTTCTGCCGGTATGCTCCAGCCGGTCGAGGTATTCCGCCAGATGCCCGCGGGTGTGAGAAGGGCCTCCCTCCCGCATGACCTGCCAGATCGGGTCGATGGGAGACTCACTTTTGATCATCTGCTCCTCCATCCAGTCGAGGATGATCTTCGCACCCTGCTGGCAGAGCGCGGGATACTCCTCCTTGACGTCGTGCAGCTCGTGCGGATCCTCCTTCACATTGAAAAGCATCTCCCGATCGAACAGCCGGAAGCCGTCGTGGATCGAGCGGATATACAGCCAGTCGCCAAACCGCGCCGAACGCTGGCAGACATGGGCGCACTGAGAGATCACCAGACTGTCCCGTCCGCAGGAAGCGCCCTCGGTCAGCGCGGGCAGATAGCTTTGTCCGTCCCACTTCGGGTAGGCGCCCACATGAAGAAGCTCCGCCACGGTCGGCACCAGGTCGATATGATAATGGAAATCGCTGTCCACCTTGCCCGCCTGACAGCCCGGCCATTTGATGATCATCGGGATCCGGCAGGTGGGATAATCGGCGGTGCCGTGCTCGCCGTAGATGCCAAGCTCGCCCATGTTCTCGCCGTGGTCGGCGGTGATGATGATCGCCGTGTCATCGTAAATGCCCTGCTCCCGCAGCTTGTCGAACACCTGCCCGATGAGGTAGTCCGCCCAGTACACGCCGCAGTCGTAGTTGTCCATAAACTCCTTGAGCTGCGCCATGTCCTCGATCTTGCCGGGGTGACGGGGATATTCGGGGAAGGTCTGATCGTTGAACATATTGATCTCGTTGGCGCCGTGAGGCGAGGAAAGCTTTAAATGCTCCTTGAAGATGTCCTCGGTCAGCCAGTCGGGCATCGGGGTATCGGCAAAGGGGTTCCCCAGCTCGGCAGGCGCGCGGTAGGGGGTGTGCGGATCCCAGAGGTGGAGGTGGAGGTACCAGTTCTCCCTGTCCTTGTTCCGCTCCAGCCAGTCCAGCGCGATGGGCAGCACTTCCTCGCCGCTTTCCTGCCCGCTTTTGCCGACGTTGTGCATCTCGTTGAAGCCGGCGTTGAACCACCAGGAGGAGTGCCGTTCGGGGAAGCTGCTGATCGAGGCGGTATACATCCCCGCTTTCCGGAAGATATAGTTGAAGTTGTTGTTGTCGTTGGCGTCCTTGAACATACGGCGCGCGCCGATATACCGCTTATCCGCGGCGGTGCCGCCGTGGCCGATCGCGCCGTTGTGGATCCCGAACATACCGCTGATCAGCGCGGCGCGGGAGGGCAGACAGGGCGCGTCCGAGCAATAATAGCTGTCGAACCGCACACCTTCCTCGGCTACTCTGTCAAAGTTCGGGGTGGTGTTCCGGTAGTAACCGTAACAGCCCATGTGGTCGGCACGCAGGGTGTCGATATCAACAAACAATACTCTCATACAAAGCGATCTCCTTCCGGTTTTATTTTCCTTTAGTATATCTCATGTTGAGGGGAAAAGTCAAGGAAAATCACTTTCCTTGCGGAGAAACGACCGAATGTGATATAATATCAATATATCAACATGATATTGGAGGAGGAAAAGCGGCATGAACGAAACGCTGTGGTACGAAAAACCTGCCGAAAACTGGAACGAGGCGCTGCCGATCGGGAACGGGTACCTCGGCGGCATGGTGTTCGGCAAGGTGGGAAAGGAGCAAATCGCTCTCAATGCGGACACCTTCTGGTCGGGCAGCGGCGCAGGCGAGCCGCGTCCGGGCGGATATGAAGCGCTTTGTGAGGCGCGGCAGCTGCTTTCTTCCGGAGACCGCGCCGGTGCACAGCGGGTCTTGGAGGAGAGGTTCCTCTCCGATTTCGGCGCGTCCTATCTGCCGGTCGGGGATCTGTGGATCGAATCGGAAGGGGAAGCGGGCGATTACCGCCGTACCCTCTCCCTGCCCGACAGCCTTGTCACGGTGGACGCGGCGGGGGAGCGGCGGCAGTATTTTGCCAGCTTTCCCGCACGGGTGATCGTCTGCCGGATCGAGCGGGAGACGCCCGCCACGGCGGTGATCCGGCTGACCTCCCCATGGGAGAGCAGCTGTAAGGCGGAAAACGGCGGCGTCACCATGACGGTGAAGGCGCCGGACGATGTGGACCCGAACGCCCATACCATTATCACCGATCGCGGGATCGGCATGACCGCCGTCTGCCGCCTGGCGGTGCTGACCGACGGCAGTGTAACCCCGCAGGAGGACGCCCTCGCCTGCACCGGAAAAACGGTGACGATCATCCTCAACATCACCACAAGCTATCAGACGCCCGAACCGGAGAAGCTGGCGGACGCGCTGGTCAGCCGTGCGGCGGCAGCGGGCTTCGAGGGGCTTTTGGCGGAGCATCTTGCCGATGTGCATACTCTCTATGATCGGGTGTCGATAGACCTTGGTCAAACGGCGGCGGACGCACTCCCCACCGATCAGAGGCTTGCCGCTTTGCGGCAGGGCGGCAGCGATCCCGGGCTGATCGCGCTGATGTACCGGTTCGGGCGGTATCTGACCATCGCGTCCTCCCGTCCCGGCAGTCAGCCTTCCACCCTCCAGGGGATCTGGAACGACCAAACCACACCTCCGTGGTGGTGCAGCTATACCCTCAATATCAATACCGAGATGAACTACTGGCCGACCGAGGCGGCAAATCTCTCGGAGTGTCATCTGCCGCTGCTGGACAAGCTCACCGCCATGCTGCCGGAGGGTCGCCGCGCGGCGGCGCATTACTATCATTGCCGCGGGTTTGTCTCCCACCTGCAAACCGACCTGTGGCAGTATAACCGCCCGGTCGGCGGCGCGGCAGGCTCGGCGCGGTACGGGTACTGGCCGATGTCGGGCGGCTGGCTTTCGCTGCATCTCTGGGAGCATTTTCTCTATACCGGCGATCGGGATTTCCTGCGGGAGCGCGCCTATCCCGTCATGCGGGAAGCGGCACTTTTCTTCACCGATTACCTCTGCCGGAAGGACGGCGTGCTGACCACGCTGCCCTCCACCTCGCCCGAGCATGACTATATCGCGCCGGACGGCGCGCAGGTGGCGGTGGACGTCGGCACGGCGATGGATCGTGAGATCATCGGCGCGCTGTTTTCGGCGGTGGAGGCGGCCGCGGCGATTCTGGGGATCTCGGACGATCTTCTTCCGGCGATCCGGCAGATGCTGCCGCTATTGCCGCCGCCCGAGATTGGTCAGAACGGGGAATTGCTGGAGTTTTCCGCTCCCTATGACGACCCGGAACCGGGACACCGGCATTTGTCCCACCTGTTTGCCGTCTGTCCCGGCGGGCAGATCAACGCGAAGGACACGCCGAAGCTCTTTCGGGCGGCGCGAAAATCCTTGGAGATGCGGCTGGAAAACGGCGGCGGCAAGACCGGCTGGAGCATTGCGTGGATCGCCGGACTGCTCGCACGGTTCGGGGAGGGCGACGCGGTGCTCTCGGCTTTGGTACGACAGCTTTGCGACTCCACCTATCTCAATCTGTTCGACCGGCACCCGCCGTTTCAGATCGACGGCAATTTCGGCTTCACCCACGCGGTGCAGGAGATGCTCCTCCAAAGCCAGAACGGGCGGCTTTCCCTGCTGCCCGCCCTGCCCCGCGCGCTCAATAGCGGCAGCGTTTCCGGGCTGAAGGCAAGGGGGAATATCACCGTTTCGATCACATGGGAAGACGGCAGGCTGCGCGAAGCGATCCTCCGCCCGCAGGAAAACTGCGCCGTCACCCTGATCGCGCCGGAGGGATTTTTGCTCACGGCAGGAAACGGCCGACCCGCCCTGCGCGCCGCACAGGGCCAACTGCGGCAGTACCCGCTTCAAAAAGGGGTCGCCTACCGCCTCACCCCGCTCGCCTGACTTTTCCGCTGATATAAAAAGCCTCCCCGTTTTGGGGAGGCTTTTTTGCCGGAAGCGAAAAAATGTGTTTGGAATCTCACCACCGCGCGAAGCGGTTTCGGTTGGCTTTGCGGGGTGTGAATCCCACCACCGCTTCGCGGTCCCCCTCCCTTTCACAAGGGAGGCTCTGGCGAACAAGCAGGTTTTGATAAAATTTTTAGCAAAATATGCTGACGGAAGATATCAACGGACGCGGCGCCGGAAGATTTTATTGTTTCACTTAATCCCATTTTCAAACCACATAGCTTCCGTCTTTGTCAAAACCTCCCTTGTTAAAGGGAGGGGGACCGCGCCTCGCGCGGTGGAGGGATTCTTTTTTGGTTCGCACTTGTGGCTAGGTGGTGGTTTCAAACCCATTTGCCCGATCCCAAATGCGGTGCGGCGATAGCGCTATATTGACAACCTCTTTAGCGGGCGGAGGGATTCCAAACGCCACTTGCAACTTTTTCTCCGCTATGGTAGAATAAACCTGCCACATAAGTTTTTGTACATCAGCGTGCAATTTTTGCCTTTGGCAAAAATGCATGGCTCTATTTTCGCATGCTGATGTATGTTGAAACTTGTGTGGCGCAAGGGAGCTTTGCGTTTTTCGGTGCGCGGGCTTGCCCGTGCACTTTTTTTATTCCCATAAAGCGAAAAATCAATCCCTTGCAACTTTTCTTGCGCTATGGTAGAATAAACCTGCGACACAATTTAATATCCCTATGATGGGTCTGTATTTTGGTAAAAATGCACTCCCTATTTCCCATCATGGGGTTAAATTGTGTCGCAGCAATTGGAGATGCATTTTTCGGTGTGCAGCTGAGGCTGCACACTTTTTTTTATTCCCATAAAGGAGGAGCAAAAAATGGAGAGACGGTACAAAATGTCCAAGGGTTTCACCCTCGATCTGGAACTGGCGGCACGGCTCAAAGAGGGCGCGGCGGACAGCGGGCGGAGCATTTCCCGTTACACCGAAATGCTGCTCAGCCGGTGGATCAAGGAGGTGGAAGCAACCGGGAACGCTTCCCCTTACGTCAAGCCGCAAAGTGAAGAAGTACCCGAAAAACAGCGGATCGGTTTGACGATCCGGCGGGATATCTTAAAACAGCTGGAAGCCTTCGCGGAAGCCGACTTCCGTCCTTTTTCGGAATATGTCAATCTCGCTCTCCGGCGTGTGCTGGAAATGGAAGAATAAAAAAGCCGTCCCTTTTAAGGGACGGCTTATGTCTGTCGAAAAAGCAATCCGTAACGGAAATATTTGCAATCCGTCACGGAGGCGGACATGTGCCGCCGCAGTGACACCCTGAGAGAAAACCGGTGCAGGCGGCGTCAGAATTGGCGCAAGCCAAGCCGGTTTTCGACGAAAAGGGGGAATCGGGGGAAAAACAAAGAACAAGGCGAGTAAAACGAGCCGCAGTGATTTTGTTTGTCCCTCGAAGCGTGTCGACTTTATCGACACGCTCAGCCGTCCCTTTTAAGGGACGGCTTATGTTTCTGCAAGGTTGCTGATCCAGACGCCCTTTTTCACCAAAATATACCCCACCGTCACCTTGATGAGGTCGGCCGCCTGCACGATCGCATAGACCGCAAAGACAGACAGCGCCGTCTTGTGGCAAAGCAGCATGGCGAGCGGGAGCATGACCACCCAGGAGTAAACGCTGTCAAACAAAAAGGTGACAAGCGTTTTCCCGCCCGAGCGGAGGGTGAAATAAAGCGAATTGAGCAGTCCCTGCACCGGGAAAAAGATTGCCGTGATGATGATAAACCACTGCCCGCTGCGGCGGATCTCGTCGGTGGTATCGTAAAAGCGGGGGAATACGCCCGACAGCGCGATCAGCAAAAGGGTGAGGGCAAGGCAAACGCCGCCGGTGAACCACATCAGGCTGATCGAGCTTTTCTTTGCCTCCTCGTACCGCGAGCCGCCGAGCAGCTGCCCGATCAAGATCCCGACTGCCGAGCCGAGCGCCACAAAAACCACGTTCAGCAGGTTGCAGATGGCGTTTGAGATATTAAGCCCCGCCACGATGTCCAGCCCGCGGGTGGAGTAGCACTGGGTCAAAGCGGCAAGTCCGCCCGCCCAGAGAAATTCGTTCAAGAAGATCGGCAATCCCTTTTTGAGCATCTGCCCGCCGAGCTTCCTTGGCAGAAACGCGGTGCGAAACAGTCCCTGCAAAAAGGGGATCTCCCGCCGTTTGGCGGTCGCCCATACGACCATCACCAGCATCTCCACCACCCGCGCCAGCACGGTGGCGATCGCCGCGCCCCGTACCCCGAGCCGCGGCAGTCCCAGCTTGCCGTAGATCAAAAGGTAGTTGAACGCCACGTCGACCACGACCGAAACGATGCCGGCGACCATCGGCTTTACGCTGTCCCCCGTCTCCCGCAGGCTGCTGGCGTAAATTTGGGTGACCACGAAAAAGGGCAGTCCGCAGAGCATGATATGCAGGTACTGTCCGGCGTAAACGGTGGTGAGCGAGGCGTCCACCGCATTGCTTTCCCCATGGAGATAAAGCCCGATCAGGGTATCGCCGCCGCAGAGAAAGACGGCAAGACCGAGCAGGAGGCAGAAAAGCCCGATCCAGCCCTTCATCCGGACGGCATTGCGAAAGCCCTCGGTGTTGTTCTGGCCGTAAAACTGCGCGCCGTAGATGCCCGGACCCGACATACCGCCGAAGACGGCAAGATTAAAGACGAAAATCAGCTGTCCCGCGATCGAAACGGCGGTCATCGCCTCGGTGCCGAGGCGGCCGACCATCACATTGTCGACAAGGCTTACCATATTGGTGATCCCGTTTTGGATCATCATCGGAACGGCAAGGGCAAGCGCCCGCCGGTAGATGCTTCTATTCTTCATAACGCTCCTTGTGAGAAAAGTGTGCGAGCGCGGAGGCTTTGCCTTCGCGCTCGAAAATTACCGTCTCGGGCGGTTTTGGTACCGCGCGTCGATGGCGCGGCGGCGCTTTTGCCGCCGGTTGTACCGCACCGTGACCCAGATATAGCCCGCCGCCAGCAAAGCCGCCACGATCAGGACGGTCAGCACCACGGGCGAACGCAAAAGCCGGATCAAGTTATCCCAGATCATCACCGGGATGCTCCTTTTGACCTCCTGGGAGGATACCAGCGTAAAATCCGCCAGCACACGGTCGCCGAGGCGCAGCGTACCGGAGCCGATCTCCTGCCCTTTTTTCACCGTTGCCTTGACCGAATCGGGCAGATCGGCGGTCAGGGTGAGCGCCGCGGAATCGACCGACTGGGGAAGCAGCACGGTCAGGTTGTTTTCGGGAGAAAGATTGACCGTGTCCATGTCCCACGCATACTGTACCTTGACCGATTCCACAATATCGCCGGTGGTGTAAACGGTGCGGTACCGCAGATTGGTAAACGCCCAGTCATAAAGCGCCCGCGCATCGATAAACGCGCCGTTTGCCTTGCTGCCGTTTTGCTCCACCAGCGGCGCGCCGAGGGTGACCAGCAAATACCGGTAGCCGTCCTTTTCCGCCATACTGGTGAGGTTCCGCCCTGCCTCGTCGGTGGTGCCGGTTTTGATCCCTTTCACATAGGGGTAGTAATAATCGCCGCCCAGACCTTTGGACATCATGTAGTTGGTGTGCCGGTAGGTGCGCTCCTCACTGTGCTTGTTGGTCGCCTTCATGGTGTAGCTCTGGGTGGTGGCGATCGCGGTAAACTGCTCGTTTTTCAGCGCATACAATAGGATTTTGGTCATATCGGCGGCCGTGGTCACCTGCGCCGGATCGTGCAGGCCGTGGGCGTTTGTGAAGTGGGTATTGGTCGCGCCCAGCTCCGCCGCTTTCTGGTTCATCTGCTCCACAAAGGCGGGGATGTTCCCGCCCGACAGGTGATCCGCAATGATCGACGCCGCTTCGCAGGCGCTCGGCAGCATGGTGGCATAGAGAAGGTCGCCGAACTCCACCACCTCGCCGTGACGGATATCGGCGGTGGATGCGCCGAGGCCGAACAGCTCGTCAAAAATATAGTCGGGCGCTTCGACCGGCGTGGAGAAATCCTCTCCCGATTCCACCGCCAGCAAACAGGTCATGATCTTCACAAGGGAAGCGGGATAAAGCTGCTCGTCCGCGTTTTTGGAAAACAGCGTTTCGCCGTTGTCGAGATTGGTGAGAACGGCCGCCTCGCTGTGCAGCTCAATATTCGGGGAAAAGGGGTCGGGCGCGGCCTCTTCTGCCGACGCCGATATCGGCAGTCCGGACAAAAGGGAAAGGGTCACGGCAAAAGCGGCGACCCCGCACAAAAAACGGTGAAGCATCTGTCTGCACTCCTTTTGGATCGGCGGTGACAGTAAAACTGCGGATCCTGTTACATCATCATGTAGTATACTATCCACTGTGTGGATAGTATACCATGAACGCAGTGAATGGTATTTGCCATCCAAAGCCGGTTGCCGTGCAGCGCAAAGCGCAAACGGCGAGGCGCCGGCAATCAAAAGTATAATATTCGCCTTGCGGATATTATACCATAAAAAGGCGCGGCTGTCTATTCCCAATTCGCAAAAGAAAACAGCCCCGCCGGTTTCTTCCGTCTGTCGAAAAAGCAATCCGTAACGGAAAAATTTTGAATCCCACCACCGCGCGAAGCGCGGTCCCCCGCCTCTTGCGGTTCCCAATTTTGCTTATGCTCGCGGTCACGCTCGCGCAAAATTGATCTTGTGCCCTGCGGGTGCCGCGGCGCCACTCTCGCCTCGCTTCATCG
>CANQKG010000049.1 GCA_947624425.1 uncultured Clostridia bacterium
CTCGGGATCGGCGGTATGCAGATCGGTGAGAATCCGCTCGATCATCAGCTTGGTGCTGCCGTAGGGATTGGTGGTGGACAGCGGAAAGTCCTCCCGGATCGGCACCGATTTGGGCGAACCGTACACGGTGGCGGACGAACTGAACACGATCCGCTTTACCCCGTGCTTGGACATGACCTCGCAGAGGTTAAAAGTGCCGGTGAGATTGTTATGGTAGTAAAGCAGCGGCTTTGCCACCGATTCGCCGACTGCTTTCAGTCCCGCAAAATGAATGCAGCTGTCGATCTCAGGATTCTCGGTCAGCACCTGATCCAGCGCCTCACGGTCGAGCAAATCCACCCGATAGAATTTGGGCGCCCTGCCGGTGAGCTTCTCGATCCGTTTGACCGCTTCCTCCTTACTGTTATAGAGGTTATCCACGATCACCACGTCATATCCGGCGTTCATCAGCTCTACACAGGTGTGCGAACCGATATATCCCGCGCCTCCGGTCACCAATACTGCCATCTGTCCATCTCTCCTTACGCTACATGATATTTACAGTATAAAACGATACCGCCAAAATGTCAACCGCCGTCCGGCGTCAGCCTGCCTTGATCTCCAGCCAGAGAGACTGGATCAGAGCGTTGATGTCGGCAGGCAGGTGGACAAAGCTCTCACAGCGATCCAGCACCTCCCGGTCGGGATAGAGAATTTTGCTGTTTTTCCACTCCGGCTCCAGCTCGTCATAAACGCTTTGCAGCGGTGTGGAGTAGCTGATCATCTCGACATTCGCTTTTGCGATCCGGGTCTCGCACATAAAGTTGATAAACTGTTCCGCCTCGGTCTTATGTGCCGAGCCTTTCTGCACCACCATCGAATCCACAAACAGGTTGCTGCCCTCTTCCGGCATGGCAAATGCGATATTCGGATTTTCCTCCTGAATCAGCAGAGTATCGCCGGCATAATAGGGCGCCATCACCGCCTCGCCGTTTTCCATTTTATCCAGTATCTCGTCCATCAGATATGCCTGCCACTTCTGCTTTTTCAGTTCTTCGGCGGCTTCCTGCCATTCATAGGCATTGGTGGAATTTTGGGAATAGCCCAGCTTTTTCATGGCGATTCCCAGTGCGTCACGGGGATTATCGAACATCAGCACCTGATCGGCATACTGCGGATCCCACAGCACATCCCAGCTGGTCGGGACCTCCTTCACCACCGAGCTGTCGTAAATGATCCCTACCGTTCCCCAGATATAGGGAACCGAATAGATATTGTTCGGGTCAAAAGGCAGGTTCTTATACTGCTCCATGACGTCGGCATAATTGGGAATATTGGAGAAATCCAGCTGCTCCACCATGTCCTCCTCGATCATACGGGCGGTCATATAGTCGGACGGAATGATCACATCATACTGTGCGGAACCGCTTTGCAGCTTGGCGTACATCTCCTCGTTGCTGGCAAAGGTGGTGTACTCCACCTTGATATGGGGATATGCCTTTTCAAACTCGGCAATGGTGTCCAGCGTGTCCCCCTCGCCGGTGGAAATATAATCTCCGCCCCAGTTGTAGACCTTTAACACAATCTTATCGCTGTCGCCGCAGCCCGCCAGCGACAGGCATGACAGCAAAAGAAATACGACAGTAAATACCGAAATGATTCGTTTCATCATAAGCTCCTTTCCTGTTCCCTTTTTTCCAGTCTGCTGTCCCGCAGGTTGACGAAGATCAAAATGAGCAGCACCACCAAAAACAGCAGGGTGAACATGGCGTTGATCTTAGGCGACACCGGCTTTCGCGTCATGGAATAAATGGTGATCGGCAGCGTTTGAAAAGACGAGCTGCCGCTGGTGAAATAGGTAACGATAAAATCGTCCAGCGAGAAGGTGAACGCCATGAAAAGCCCCGACACCACGCCGGGCAGTATTTCGGGCAGAACCACCTTTAAGAGAGCCTGGTGCCTGCGGCAGCCCAGATCGAGCGCCGCTTCATACAGATTGTGATCCATCTGCCGCAGCTTCGGCAGGATGTTGAGGATCACATAGGGAAGCGAAAAGGTGATGTGGGCGATCAAGATCGACCAAAAGCCCAGTTCCAGTCCCAAAAGACGGGTACCCAGCACGAACAGAAGCATCATCGAAACGCCGATGACGATATCGGGATTGATGACCGGAATATAGGTGACATTCATCACCGCGGTACGAACCCGCTTTTTCATCCGGCTGATCCCGATTGCCGCCAGCGTGCCGAGAATGGTGGCAATCACCGAGGAAAGCACCGCAACGATCAGCGTGTTCTTAAGCGAAGTCATCAGCATATCGTCCCGCAGCATCTCCCGGTACCAGTTTAAGGTAAAGCCGGTGAAGACCGAGCGGGATTTGGACTGATTAAACGAGAAGAAGATCAGCACCGCGATGGGCGTATAGAGAAAAAGGAAAATCAGACCCATATAAAAGCGGGAGAGCAGTTTTTTCATATCATCGCCCCCTCGATCTCCTCGCTGTCAAAGAGGTTCATGATCGCCATAATGATCAGCATCAGCACCATCAGCACCAGTGCAAGAGCGCTTCCGGCATAGGGGTCGTAGGCGCTGCCGATAAACTGCTGCTCGATCAGATCGCCGATCAGCAGATTGCTGCTGCCGCCCAGCCAGCGGGAGATGATAAAGGTGGAGACCGACGGCACAAAGACCATCGTGATCCCCGATATGATGCCCGGCATCGAAAGCGGTATGATGATCCGCCCGATCACCCGTATGCCGTCCGCGCCGAGATCCCGCGCCGCCTCGATCACCGAGCGGTCGATCTTCACCATGACCGAGTAAAGCGGAAGGATCATAAAGGGCAGATAGTTATAAACCATCCCCAAAATGACCGCGCCCTGGGTGTTGATCATATGCACCGGCCCCAAGCCGATCAGCCCCAAAAACCGGTTGATCAGTCCGGTGTCCTCCAGCAGCGTCATCCAAGCGCGGGTGCAAAGCAGAAAGTTCATCCACATCGGCAGCATGACAAGCAAAAGCAGGGTGCGCTGCCTATTTCCGGTCGAACGGGCGATCCGATAGGCGACCGGGAACGCCAGCACCAGACAAAGCGCCGTTGCGACCAGCGCCAGCCAGATCGAGCGGGCAAATACCGGCGCATATTTCGGGATATTCGTCAGGTTTTGAAGGGTAAAGCCGCCCTCTTTTGCGGTAAACGCATAGTACACCACCATGCCGAGCGGCACCAGCGTAAACAAAAGCATCCAGACAAGATAGGGCGCCGCCATTCGTTTTCTCATGACTGCCCCTCCCCATCACAGGGTACTACCTCGATCTTATCAAAGTCGAACCGGAACGGGATATCGGTCGCCACCTGCTCATCATTCTGGGAATAGATCATGATCGGCGCGTCGATCGCGTAAGCGTAAAGGATACACTCATTGTAAGCACCCTTATAGACCACCGACTCCAAAAATCCGACCGCATGGCTTTTATCCGCCGACACGATCTCAATATCATGCGGGTTGATCGTCAGCCGAACGCGGCTGCCCTCCGGCAGGTCGATATCCGGTCGGGTGAAGCTCACCTCGCCGCCGAAAAAGCTGACCGTATGCGCGTCGGTGATCGTACCATAACAGACATTCTTATCCCCGCTAAACAGCTTTTCCATGATATGTATTTCATTCGGGTCGACCTGTATCCCGATCGTGGAACCGACCGGTGCGCAATCGGTGGACTGAATGACCCAGTGCAGACCGTTTATCTCCACCGTCATTTCATAATGCACGCCCTTGAAAACGGTATTCTCCACCACGCCGCAGACCATGCCCTGCTGAGTGGGAACCACCTTGACATCCTCCGGACGGATCACCACATCGACCGGATGATCGGCAGGAAAACCCCTGTCCACGCAGTCCCAGTCACTGCCGCCGAACGACGCCAGAAAATCACGGCGCATGATCCCGTCGAAGATATTGTTGTCCCCGATAAAGTCCGCCACAAAGGCGTTCTTCGGCTCGTTGTAAATATCCTCCGGCGTGCCGATCTGCTGAATTTCACCGTCATTCATCACCACAACAGTATCGCTCATGGTGAGCGCTTCCTCCTGATCGTGGGTGACATAGACAAAAGTGATCCCCATCTGCTTCTGGATCATCTTCAATTCGGTCTGCATCTCCTTGCGGAGTTTTAAGTCCAGCGCGCCGAGCGGCTCATCCAGCAACAGCACGCGGGGACGGTTAATCAGCGCACGGGCGATCGCCACCCGCTGCTGCTGTCCACCCGAAAGCTGCTCTATCCGCCGCCGGTCAAAGCCTTTGAGGTTGACAAGCTCCAGCATCTGCAGCACCCGCTGCCGTATTTCGTCCTTCGGCAGCTTTTTGAGCTTCAGCCCGAAGGCGATATTGTCAAACACATTCAGATGCGGAAAAAGCGCATACCGCTGGAACACCGTATTCACCTGCCGTTTATCCGGCGGCAGATCGGTAATGTCCTGCCCGTCAAACCACACTCTCCCCGTTTCAGGTCGGGTAAAGCCGCCGATACAGCGCAGCGTAGTGGTCTTTCCGCAGCCGGACGGTCCCAGTAATGTGACAAACTCTCGATCCCGTATCGAAAGGTTTAAGTCGCTGAGTACCTTCTCCCCGTCATAGGATACATCGATATGCTCCAAACGAATGATCTCATGCTCCATCTTACCCATTCCCCCTTTGCGGATTCAGCAGCGGCTCCCCCGCTGCCCACGGCGGTTTTGCACTGCCGCCCGCAAAAGGCTTTCCCCCGCGCCTGAGCGCAGGTTACAGCAGTACAGCTTCGTCCGTGCTTTCGGCTTCGCCCGAAGGCGAAGCGCAGATACGAATAAGACTTCATAAAAAATATACCACAGTTTCGTAAAATGTCAAGGCAAAGCGGGAATTTGCCGTCTTGCTTTTTCGACGTCGGAGAGTATAATAGTACACAGGTCAAAACAGAAAGGAAGCTCTTTACCATGCAAATTCTCTTATCCGTTTCGGTCGCGATGCTGACGGGTCTGCTGATGACCCGTGTGTTCAAGCCGCTCAAGCTGCCCACCGTTACGGCATACCTGATCGCCGGTGTGCTGATCGGTCCGTATTGCCTTGGTGCGCTTCATATCACCGGTTTCGGCTTCAATTCCGCCGAGGAATTGACCCATATCGGGCTTGTCTCCGATGTTGCACTGGGCTTTATCGCCTTTTCGATCGGGAACGAATTTCGGCTCAACGACCTGAAAAAGACCGGCAAGCAGGCATTTATCGTCGGCACCGCGCAGGCGCTTGTCACCACGCTGATCGTGACGGTGATCCTCATCGGCGTACATCTGCTGATGCCCGATCATCTGACAATCCAGCAGGCGCTCACCCTCGGCGCGATCGCCACCGCCACCGCGCCTGCCGCCACGCTGATGGTGGTGCGGCAATATAAGGCAAACGGTCCTCTGACCCGTCTGCTGCTCCCGATCGTCGCATTGGACGACGCGGTCGGACTTGTGATCTTTGCGGTTTTATTCGGTATCTCCAAGGCGATCACCTCGTCGGAAGCGGACATCTTTGCCATTGTGGTCAATCCGCTGATCGAGATCGTCGCTTCCCTATTGCTGGGTGCGGTGATGGGCTTTATCCTGACCCAGCTGGAGCGCCTTTTCAATTCCAATACCAACCGTCTCAACATGACCATCGCCTTTGTCTTTCTCACCGCCTCGCTGGCGATGCTGGAATTCCAGATTGGCCCGGTGACGGTCGGCTTCTCCTCTTTGCTGGTCTGCATGATGCTGGGAACGGTGTTCTGCAACCTCTGTCCGCTGTCAAACAACCTGATGGGCGCCGCCGACAAGTGGACCTCTCCGCTTTTTGCGCTTTTCTTTGTCATCAGCGGCGCGGGACTGGAACTGAGCGTCTTTTCCGACTGGATCATTGTCCTGATCGGCGTGATCTATATTCTGTTCCGCTCGGCGGGAAAATATATCGGCGCTTTCCTCAGTGCCAAGGCGGTACACTGTGAACCGCAGATCTGCCGCTATCTCGGCATCACCCTGCTGCCGCAGGCGGGCGTGGCGCTCGGCATGAGCGCCATGGCGATGCAACTGGGCAGTCAGGGAAATCTGATCCGCAATATCACGCTGTTTGCTATTCTGGTCTATGAGCTGATCGGTCCGCTGCTGACCAAATGGGCGCTGACCAAAGCCGGCGAGATCACCCCGATGCCGGAGGAAGTCCGCAACCGCCGCCGCAATCTGCTGGAGGCACTGCATAAAGAAAAGGCGGAGAAGGATGCTTCGCAGTAAAAAACGGTCGCTCCTTGAGGAACCGGTTTTTCGGCAGCTCGGAGTATGAAAAAGCTTAACGGAAAAATGAAAAACGGCAAGGGTCAAAAGACCCTTGCCGATTCTTGTAAATTGAAAACCACGCGACTATCGCGTGGTTTTTGCTTTACAAAAAGCGTCGGAGCAAAGCAGACTTTGCTCCGACGTGGTCTGAGTGACGGGACTCGAACCCACGGCCTCCACCACCCCAAGGTGGCGCGCTACCAAACTGCGCTACACCCAGACAAGCGCCGTTTTCACGGCGAAAAACAGTATAACACATTCCGCACAAAAATGCAAGTGTAATTTTTGCAAAATCGAAAGCACGCGGCTTTACCGCTCATCGGTCAGGTATTCCGCCCGACTGCCGCCGATATACTTCGGGCGGGTGCGGGCGGCGGTCAGATGCGCTTTTCCGATCTGACCGACAGACAGCCGCACCGGAACGGCGACCCGCTTTAGGTGCATTCCGATCAAGGTGTCGCCGATATCCAGCCCCGCTTCCGCCGAAACCGTTTCCACCAGCACGGGATCAGAACACGCCTCCCAGACCGCGGCGGCAAAGCTGCCGCCCGCGTGCGGACGAGGGCGTGCAGACACTATCTCATACCCGCGTGCCTTTGCAACTGCCCGCTCCACCACCAGCGCGCGGTTGAGATGCTCACAGCACTGTGCCGCAAGGCTGATCCCACGCTCCTGCAGCACCGGTAAAAGCCCGCGCAAAAGCTCCTTGGCAAGTGCCGTACTCCCCTGCTTCCCGATTGAAGCGCCCGCGATCTCACTGGTAGAACAACCCACCACCAGCAGATCACCGGAGGAAAGCCCTGCTGACTCCAGCAGTTCGGTGACGGCTAATCTGATTTGCTCTTCCATCAATATTGATCCTCCTTTGCCTGATCACACGCCGCTGTCAGCTCATTCAGAGAATACCGCCGGCAGCGCAGTCCGGTCAAATCATCAAAGCTATAAGCAAGATAAACCGCGTCCCCATGAAAGTGGATCGCCGTATAACAAAACCCGCTTTTGATATCCGTTTCAATCGGCAGCGGATGGGAAAAGGTCAGCCCATCGTCATGGCTGATCGCCGCTGCCAGCGGTACTCTGCCCGCCGTCGGATAGCCGTGCGGCAGTCTGCCCTGCCCGTTCCATTTGGGGATCGGATTCCAAACCGCCAGCAGGTCGCCGGTCGGTGTGCGCTTCATCGAAAGGGGCGAGCAGGGCGAAGTGAACCGAGAAGGCTGCGGCGTGGTCCAACGTTCCCCACGATAGACCGAATACATCTCATACTGCCGTCCCAGATCGGTACGCGCCCATGCCCAGAGCGCGTCGTTTTTGAGTTCCACCAACCCCGGTTCCTGCAAGCCTGCGTTTTCGGTTCCGTGATAGGGCAGCAGGCACTTATGGGTCATGCGGAAGGTATCGCCGTCGTCGTCCGACAAAAAGAAAACCGTATCGGCGTGTGTTTCCACATACCCTTTGTTCGGGTCCTCGTCCGACTCGGTGAGGAAGCCGGAGTGATGATATGCCGCCGGAATGATAATCCTGCCGTCTGACAGGCGGGTGACCCGGTCGTTATTCACCACAAACACCCCTTGCCGGGTAAAGCAGGGCTTTCGATCCGTCCAGTTTCTGCCACCGTCATAGGAGCGGCGCAGATACATTCTGATCAAAGTGAGAGATTTTCGCACCAGATAGAAAAGCCCGATGCTGCCGTCCTTCATACTGAGAAGCGAGACAGACATGATGTTCATCGCCTGCTCCTCCCCTTTGGTGAGGATAGTCCTGCCCTTATCCCAAGTATGCCCGCCATCGGCGGAACGAATCAGATAAAGCTCGCTGTCATCATGATCCAATCCAGTCTTGCCGACAAAACGGCTGTAGACGAAGATGATCTCATCTGCGGAGAGGGACAAAAACGCTCCCTCGCTGTTGCGCGGATTGCCTGCGGTTTTCGGAAGCTCAAAAACCGTTTCGCCCTTCATCAATACTGATCCTCCTTTGCGTTGTCACACGCCGCTGTCAGCTCGGCAAAGGAATACCGCCGACAGCGCAGTTCCACCAGCCCTTCGGCACAGTATGCCAGCAGTACCGCGTCCCCGTGAAAGTGGATCGCCGTGTAGCAGTAGCCGCTTTTCGGGTCGGTTTCCAGCGGGCAGGGATTGGAAAAGGTAAGCCCGTCGTCATGGCTGATCGCCGCTGCCAGCGGCGTACGGTGTCCGGTAAAACGCCCATAAGGGTGATGGGTCTGCCCGTTTGCCAGCGGAAGCGGATTCCAGACTGCCAGCAGATCACCGTTCGGGGTACGCTTCATCGAAAGAGGCGAGAGAGGCGAGGTAAACCGGGACGGCTGCGGTGTAGTCCAACGCTCTCCGCGATAGACCGAATACATCTCATACTGCCGTCCCAGATCGGTACGCGCCCATGCCCAGAGCGCGCCGTTTGAAAGCTCCACCACTCCCGGCTCCTGTAAGCCCGCGTTTTCGGTTCCGTGATAGGGCAGCAGGCAT
>CANQKG010000050.1 GCA_947624425.1 uncultured Clostridia bacterium
GCTGAGGTCTTTGGTGTTGCACTTGCTTGACAATCTGCCGGGGACCATGCGGCAGCATGGTGGTGGGATTCACAGTCCCATGCAAAATAATCTCGCTATGTTAAAACGGCACGGGGTCGTCTTTCTCCCACGGTACGATTTCGCAGACGGTCAGCACGCCCTTTGCGACCCGGAACCGGATATCCTGCCCCGCATAGGGCATACCGTACACCCGCTCCTCGTCCGACTGATAAGCCGGACGGGGATCCTCCGCCAGCGCCGCCAGCAGTCCCTCCCGCTTTTCGGGCGGGATTTTTTGCAGCAGTGTGTCGGGACATTCCACCCGCAGCGGGTGAGCAAAGGGCGTACCCAGTCCGTCCGCCGCATCGGGGTGGGCGTCGGTATAAGGAAGATAGGGCTTGACGTCCAGAATGGGAGTGCCGTCCATCAGATCGGCGCCTGTGATATACAGCACGGGCGCGTCCGGCTCGTCCCGGCCGATCCGCTCCAGCCGTACCGAGGACAGCCCGATCGCATTGGGGCGAAAGGGCGAACGGGTGGCAAACACCCCCACCCGCCGGTTCCCGCCCAGACGAGGCGGTCGGACGGTAGACGACCACTCCGCCCGCTTTACCTCAGAAAACTGCCAGATCAGCCAGAGATGCGAAAAGCTCTCCAGTCCCCGCACCGCCTCTAAGCGGCGGTAGGCCGGCTCGAACACCACCGCCGCTTTCAGCCCGTCGGACAGCCCGCTTTGCCGCGGCAGTCCGAATTTGGTCGGAAAATCGCTGCGGATATGCGCGATCACCTGCATGGATACCTCTGCCATAACGCCGCCCCCTTTTTCGGCATGATAGCACGAAAAGGAGGCAGGCGTCAAGTAACGGAGTATATTTCCGGCAAAGGGCGGCATACTAAAGGCAAATCGTACAGGAGGTGCTTAGCATGACCACCAAAGAGCTGCTTTATATTGAGGACGCATTGGGACATGAACAGTATTTCCAGACAAAATGCAGGGAAACGGCAAGCCAGATCCAGGACAGCGACTTAAAAAGCTATGTGGAACGGCTGGCGGAGGATCACCGTCAGATCTTCCGGAGCTTTTACGGTCTGCTGTAAGGAGGAACGAAAGATGAACGATAAGAATTTGATGGAAAACATTCTGCTGCTGGAAAAAGGGGTCTGCGACCTCTTTCTGCACGGCGCCGTGGAGTCCTCCACCGCACAGGTACACGACACCTTCCAGTCGGCGCTCAACGACTCGCTGCGAATGCAGGACGGCATTTACGACAAGATGTCGGCAAAGGGCTGGTATCCCACCGAGCAGGCAGAGCAGGACAAGGTAAACTCGGTCAAGATGAAATTCAACGCATCCTAAGCATGGCGACAGCCACGCTCAAGCGGGTCGATCGGATCGACCCGCTTTTTCTTTCACCTCGCATCGCATCACAGCAGACAACGCATCTGTCGTAAAAGCGGCGCCTTCTTGTCTTTTTTCACGCACTGTGCTATGATAAATCGAAAAGGGCGGTGATCTTATGCCATATCGTATTGCGGTTTGCGATGACAATCAAACCGATCTGCGCTATATCACCGCCATTGTCTCCGACTGGGCAGAAGCGGCACAGACCGCCGTGCAAATACAAGCCTTTCCGTCCGCGGAGGCGTTTCTGTTCCGGTATGCCGAAGACAAGGCGTTCGACATTCTGCTGCTGGATATTGAAATGGGAGAGATGGACGGCGTAGCGCTTGCCAAAGAGGTGCGGCGTGAAAATGACGCCGTGCAGATTGTATTCCTCACCGGATTTTCCGACTTTATCTCCGAGGGATACGAGGTATCCGCCCTGCACTACTTGATGAAGCCGATATCTTCCGAAAAGCTGGCGGCTGTTCTGGATAAAGCGGTCGCCCATTTGGAAAAGCAGGAGCAGTCGGTGATCTTTACCACACAGGGCAATACCGTCCGTCTGCCGGTCGGCGACGTCATGTTCGTCGAAGCGTTTGCCCACTCCTGCACTGTGACCACCACACGGGGCACGTTTGCACTGCGCACCGGCATTTCGGAGATCGAGCAGATGCTGGGAGAAGGTTTCACCCGCTGCCACCGCTCCTATTTGGTGGGGATCCGGCATATCCGCACGATCGGGAAAGAAGCGGTCACACTGGATAACGGGAAACAGATACCGCTCTCCCGCAGACGGTATGATGCTGTAAATCAGGCGTTTATCCGCTATTTTATGGGAGGGTAACATGGGGCTTCTCAATATTTTGTTCGGCCGTATGATTGACCGGCGCATCGCAGAATATCAGAACGACCTGCTCTCCCGACACTATGACGAAGTGCAGAACATCTACCGCACCATGCGAGGCTGGCGGCACGACTACCACAACCATATTCAAACGCTGCTCGCCCTCTCCGGTGACGAGGAAAAAACGCGGGAATATCTCTACAAGCTGAATGATGATCTCACCACCGTAGATTCTGTAATCAAGACGGGAAATGTGATGATCGACGCGATCTTAAACAGCAAGCTGTCTCTCATCAAATCCAAGGGAATCACAGTGGACGCAAAAGCCGTGGTACCGGAGAAGCTGAGCATATCGGAGATCGACCTCTGCGTGATGATCGGCAACCTGCTGGATAACGCGATCGAGGCCTGTATGAAACAACCGGAGGACGCCAACCGCTTCATCCGGGTGTTCATCGGGCTGTTGAAAGGGCAGCTGTACCTCTCTGTTTCCAATTCGGTGGGCGGCGAGGTGAAAAAGCAGGGCAGGTCTTATCTCTCCACCAAAGGCAGTGCCGGTCACGGCTTCGGATTGGTGCGGGTGGATCGAATCGCCGCGCGGTATGGCGGGTATGTCAACCGCCAAAACGAGGAGGGCGTGTTCGCCACCGAAATCATGCTCCCATTATAATGCCATTGGCGCCGCTATTTTGACCATTCGTGCAAAAATCGACAAAGCCAAATCGCCTGATGGTAGGATAACAGCAGGAGGTGAGCGGCATGAAACGGGAGAAAAAACAAAAGCCCAGGTATTCGCTGGGTCAAAATCTGGTCTACTATTACAAGATCCTGCGGCAGAACAAAAGCAAGGTCATTTACATGGTAGCCGCCGGAATACCGTTTGCGATTATTGCCACACTGCTTGCAAACTACACGCCGAAGATCATTTTGGATCGGCTGGAATTCGGTGATCCGTATACCCGGATCGCTTTTATCATTGTGGGCGTCTTTGCCGCGCAGCTGCTCACAGATTTGGTGAACAACGGCGTCAACGCGCAGAAAAGTATGTATACCGTGGACGTATTCTCCTACTTCAGCGTACTGACAGAGAAAAAGCTTTTGGAGATCGACTATGAATATCTGGAGGATCCGCAGGTGCAGGTCATCAAAAGCAAGGCGCATCAGGCGGCGGCGCATAACCATACTGCAATGGTAAACCTGCCCAATACGCTTTCTGCCTTTATGACCAATCTCCTGCAGTTTGTGATCTTCGGCGGCATCCTGAGCACCCTGAACCCCGTGATTATCCTGCTGCTGATCGGCACTTCCTTCCTCAACTATCTGCCCCAAAAGCTGCTCCGGGAATACACCCACCGCACCAAGGACGCCCGGCAGAAAGAAGGACGGAAACTCTCCTATTTTTCCAGACTTTCGGACAACTTCGGGATTGCGAAGGACGTGCGGCTTTACAACATGGACAGCTGGCTGACCGATGCGGAAAAGGCTGCCTTTTCCCGCTATCAGAAATTACTGATGCAGCTGGAAAACCGCTCCTTTTTCGTTTCTCTCGTCAACTTTTCCGTGACCCTGCTCCGGGACGGCGCCGCCTATGCCTATCTGATCTGGCGCGCCGTGCGCGGAGAGATCAGTTCGGGCGATTTTGTGCTGTATTTTGCGGCGATCTCCAATTTCAGCGGTTGGTTCACCGGAGTATTAAACGGCTGGTCCGCCCTCCACACCGCCAGCCTGCAAATTTGCGATTTCCGGGAATACCTGGAGATCCCCGACAAATTCAATCACGGTGCGGGCGTCCCGCTCCCGTCCGAGGGAGAACCGCTGCAAATTCAACTGCGGGACGTCTCCTTTACCTATCCGAAAGCGGAAAAGCCGACGCTGACGCATATCAACCTCACCATCGGCGGCGGAGAAAAGCTGGCGGTGGTGGGTCTCAACGGCGCCGGCAAAACGACGCTGGTCAAGCTCATCTGCGGACTGTATACCCCGACCGAAGGAGAAATCTTAGTAAACGGTCACCCGATCGACGCATACAATCGGGAGGAATACTACTCGATGATCTCCGCCATCTTCCAGTTTTCGGTCACGCTGCCCATCTCGATCTCCGAGAATATCGGGGTCTGCGAAAAGGAAGAACTGGATACCGAACGGCTGGAGCGCGCCGTCCGGCTGGCAGGACTGACCCAAAAGATCAGCAGTCTGCCACTGGGATTGGATACACCCATCAACAAGACCATCCATGACAATGGTATCGAATTGTCCGGCGGAGAACTGCAGCGATTACTGCTCGCCCGCGCCATCTACAAGGACGCACGGCTGCTGGTACTCGACGAGCCGACCGCCGCCCTTGACCCGGTGGCGGAAAGTGAGGTCTATGCCCAATATCATGAGATGGCGAAAGATAAAACTTCTATTTTCATCTCCCACCGGCTGGCTTCCACCCGCTTCTGTGACCGAATCATCCTGATAGACGGCGGAACCATCTCCGAGGAAGGTACGCACGACAGGCTTCTCGCACGGGGCGGCAAATATGCCGAACTGTTTCACCTGCAAAGCCAATATTATCAGGAGCAGGGGGTGACGGCATGCTGAAGGAACTGAAAAAGGACATTCAACTGATCCTGCGGGGCTACAAGCTTATTTGGACGATCGACAACAACCTGATTATTTGGGATATCTTCCGCGCCCTGCTCACCGTTGTGTCTCCCTATACCACCATCTATCTGTCGGCGCGCATCATCAGCGGGATCGCGGCGGGCGAGCCGTTTCGACAGCTGATGTTTTATGCGGCGCTGACCATCTTCATCCAATTCGCCATGTCGCTCCTCACCCGTGCGGTCACCAGAAAAGTGAACGCCGCAAACCAAACGCGACATGATTTGTTTGAGATATACTTCAGCTCGGTCAATCGGAATATGCAGTATGAGCATCTGGAAAATCCCGAAACTCATCTCAGGAAGGACCGGATCACCCGGGCGGCGGACGCCAGCGGATTTGGCTTTACCTACCTGATCTTTCAGATCGAAGGGTGTGTCAATGCCATCGCGTCGGTCATCCTGTCGGTCACGCTGACCGCCAGCCTGTTCACCGCCCGGGTGCCGGGACATACCGACGGACTGTGGGGATTTTTAAACTCCCCGTGGGCTTTTCTGCCAATCCTCGGACTGCTGATCTTCCAGATCTTTGCCGTCTCCTCCCTGAATCGAAGATCTGCGGATGTGTTTTACCGAGAAATTAAGAACTTTGCAGACCAGAATCGGCTCTCTTCTTACTATCACGGTATGTTGGAGGAATATGAAACAGGCGCGGAGATCCGGCTGTTTCACGAAGCGCCATTGATTGAAAAATCATGGCTGAAAACCCTCATCCACCCGACCTATCTGCAAAATGTAATCCGTGCGCAAAGCCGATTCGCACGGATACGAAGCTGCGTTGGATTTGTCATGAACATCTCCCTTTACCTGTTTATCGCGGCGAAAGCCTATCTCGGCGCGTTCGGGATCGGCAACTTCGTCCTCTACACCGGCGCCATCTCCCGGTTTGTGAATGCGATGACCAATTTTTTCGGGAACGCCGTCGATTTGAAAGCGAACAACGCCTATCTGGAGGAGATCTTCGCGTATATCGATATGCCCAATTCGATGTACCAGGGCACCCTGCCGGTGGAAAAGCGGGCATTCTGCGAGGGCGGCGACAATGAGTATGAGATCGAATTTCGGGACGTTTCCTTCCGCTATCCCGCATCGGACGCCTATGCGCTGCGGCATATCAACCTGAAATTCCGAATTGGCGAACGGATGGCGGTGGTCGGGAAAAACGGCAGCGGGAAAACCACCTTTATCAAGCTGCTCTGCCGTCTGTACGATCCGACCGAAGGCGAGATCCTGCTCAACGGCATCGACATCAAAAAGTACAATTATGCTGAGTACATGAGCTTATTCTCAGTGGTGTTTCAGGATTTCAAGCTGCTTTCGTTCAGCCTTGGGCAAAATGTTGCCGCCGCCGTGCAGTATGATCCCGAACGGGTCGAGGCATGCCTGCGGGAGGCAGGCTTTGGCGACCGACTGGAGCATATGCCGGACGGGCTGGAAACATATCTCTACAAGAGCTTTGACGAAAAGGGCGTGGAGATATCGGGCGGCGAAGCGCAAAAGATTGCGCTTGCCCGTGCACTCTACAAGGACGCGCCGTTCATCGTCCTCGACGAACCGACCGCCGCCCTCGATCCGGTGGCGGAAAGCGAGGTCTACAGCAAGTTCAACGAGATGGTGCATGACAAAACCGCCGTCTATATTAGCCACCGGCTCTCCTCCTGCCGATTCTGCGACGATATCGTTGTGTTTGACAACGGGCAGGTGGTTCAGCGCGGCAGCCACGACACACTGGTCGCAGACCAAAACGGCGTTTACCATGATCTATGGACCGCCCAAGCGCAGTATTATGTCACCGAATAAAATAAAAATCCACTCGCGTAGCGGGTGGATTTTTATTTACAAAAAGATATTTATTTGCCGGATTTCTTTCGGGCGGGGGTATCAAAGCTCGGATTGAACGCATAGAAGTTCTTGCTGTCCAGATGATCCTGCACGATCCTGAGCGCTTCGCCGAACCGCTGATAGTGTACGATCTCCCGCTCCCGCAGGAACTTGATGGCATCCCGCACATCGGGATCGTCCGCCAGCCGCAGGATATTGTCATAGGTCAGCCGCGCTTTCTGCTCGGCAGCCAGGTCCTCATTGAGATCGGCGATTACATCGCCGGTGGACTGGAAGGTTTTAGCACTAAACGGCACGCCGCTTGCATCGACCGGGTAAAGACCGGTGGTATGATCCACAAAATAGGACGCAAATCCGCTCTTTTTGATCTCGTCGATCGACAGATCGCGGGTCAACTGATAGATGACCGAGCAGACCATCTCAATATGGGAAAGCTCCTCGGTGCCGACGTCGGTCAAAATCGCCTTGACCTCGGGATAGGGCGCGGCAAACCGCTGGGACAGATAGCGGGTCGCAGCGCCCAGCTCGCCGTCCGGGCCGCCGAACTGGGATACGATCACCTTCGCCAACGCGGCGTTCGGGCGGTCGATCTTGACCGGATGCTCCAGCTTTTTCTCATAGACAAACATACCTTACTTCACCTCCCAAGGCCACGGGTCATTGACCCAGTTCCACTTACCGTTTACCAGTTCGCCCTGCACCGCCGAGAGCGGTCCGAATTTCTTTACATAGCACTCTCTGGCCTCCGCCGCCAGCTTGCGGTAATGCTCGAAGCACTCGAACGCTTTCCCGTCCTCCGGATGGGTGTCGAGATAAAGGTTCAGCTCCACCAGCATAAACTCGTAGGTCTGCACCAGCTTCAGTGCCTTTTCACGATCCGTCATTTGACCGCCTCCTCACCGAGAAACGGTTTATCCAGCTCCTCAAACATCGTGCCGCGGCAAAGCGCGACATCCGCTTCATATATCTTACGGAATTTCTGGAACGGCACATATGCCATGGCGAGCGGAAGCTCGTCAAGGCAGGCGTCGCATTTCGTGCCGACCGCGATGACTTTCAGATCATCCATTCCTGTGATCCTCCTTTGGATTTGTTCGGAGCATGATGGCGCTCCTTTTTATCCTATGCGGCGGAAAAATTCCTGCTACCTATTGCAATGCGCAGATAAATGTGGTATCATAAGAAAAAAGCAGAGTAGGATATCGTGCGTTGAGCGGGTCATTCCGCTCGCAGTGCCGGCTGAACGGGGAGTTGTCAGCCGGACGAAAGGGCTTTCCTGCGATACGGTATCCGCATCCCGCTGCTGCATAGGAAGGCGCGCCTCCTTATGTAGCCGACTGGGTAAGGAGGTATTTTTATGTCTATTTTTGAGTCGTTCCGTCTGTCCGCCCGTTCCCTTCGTTCCCCGCTCACCCTCTCCATGGTAGGGCTTTTGACCGCCATCTATGTGGTGCTGCAATTTGTGGCGCCTCAGCCAACCGAATGGCTGAAGATCACCTTCAGCTTTCTGCCTCTCGCCTTAGCGGGTATGCTGTTCGGCCCCGTTCCGGCGGCTTTGGCAGGCGGAGTGGGCGATATTCTGCAATATCTCATCAAGCCCACCGGCCCTTATTTTCCCGGCTTTACCCTGTCGGCGATCTTGGGCGGCTTGCTCTACGGGCTGTTCCTCTACCGGCAGCGTCCCACCGTCGGGCGGCTCTGCCTCTGCCGGTTTGCGGTGGTGCTCCTCCTCAACATCGGTCTGAATTCGGTGTTTTTGCACCTTTTGTACGGCAGTGAGCTGTTCGTCTGGATGCGGGTGATGAAAAATCTGGCGGTCTTTCCGATTGACGCGGTATTGCTCTGCCTGCTGTTTCGCGTGCTGACACGGGTGATTCCTCGCCGCCTGCTTGACGACACCCCAAAAATATAGTAAAATATCTGTGGTATCCCACAGATCCTGCCGCTGTGGTGGAATAGGCAGACACAAGGGACTTAAAATCCCTCGGAGTAAAATCCGTACCGGTTCAAGTCCGGT
>CANQKG010000051.1 GCA_947624425.1 uncultured Clostridia bacterium
GACGGGGGTTCTGTATTATGATACAGAACCCCGTTTTGTTTTGTTCAAAGCTCTACCGGTCGATAGGAAATACGGGTGCGGAACACGATCCGTTCCTGTTGCCGCCGGAGATGTTCCAGATACCGCCGCCGTTTCGCCGCATAGCTAAGCCGGACGCCGCAAACCGAAAGAAAGATCAGCAAAGCCCCCAAAACGATCAGCAGCACCACGGTGGCAAGCGAAGCCGCCTCCGAAGCCGCGGCGGCGCCAAACAACAGGAAAAATCCCATCAGCCCGAACAGCAGGAAAATACGCTTCATATCAGTCACTCCTATCATAAATTTGAAAGAAGAACATTTGTTCTTTTCTTTATTTTATCCCCTTTTCCCCGATTTGTCAAGCGTTTTTTGAAAAATTTTCAAAAAAATCCACCCGCATATGAAATGCACCCCTCTTTAGACAAAGTGGTATAATGTCTAAAAAAGGGTGCATTTTTATCTCAACAAGGAGTACCAAGCAAAAGGTACATACTAGAAGTTAAGCCGCGGCTAAAACGAAATGGCTTGACGCCTGCAAAGATATCAAGCCATTTTAGTTGCTTACTATTCGATTTTACAAGGTTTTCCTTAAAACTCTATCTGCCTTTTTCATCCCAATTTAACTTATTATGAAACACCACTGCCTTACCACCATAGTTGAACAAATATCTGCCGCATTTATTCCGTCACATATTTCTCAGCCTGTAAACGAAATGACGCGGCATAAGCACCGTTTTGTTTCATCAGTTCATCATGGGTGCCTTGCTCAATGATCTCACCATTTGACATCATATAAATGCGGTCAGCACCCCGGGTGCTGGAAAGCCGGTGTGAGATAAAGATCACCGTTGCATTGCGGAAATTCTCGCGCACCGATTCATAAAAGCTATATTCGCTGATCGGATCGAGTGCCGCAGAAGGCTCATCTAAAATCACGAACCGGCAATCATGGTAAAATGCCCGCGACAATGCGATTTTATGCGCTTCGCCGCCCGACAGGATCAAACCGTCTTCATATAATTCCCGCCCGAACTGTGAGGCAGTTCTATGCTCCGTACGGTCAATGCGCTCCGCCAATCCGCTTTTCTTCAGTGCGTGCCATACCTGTTCCTCATCTGGTTTAGTATCCATCGATACATTTTCCGCAACGCTGCAGGCATAGGTGCAATAATCCTGGAATACTGCGCCGATCTGCTTCCGATAAGGCGTCAGCCGATACTCCCGAATGTTTCTTCCCTGCATCTTGATTTCTCCGCGATCCGGATCATAAAACCGCATCAGCAGTTTGACCAATGTGCTTTTGCCGGAGCCATTATAACCGACAATAGCGATCTTCTCGCCCGGTCGGATATGAAGATCAATATCCTTTAACACCGAGTGATCTGTTCCGGGATAGCGGAATGACAAGTTGTTGATCTCAATCTCCGCCGCTTCCGTGCCGGGCATGACCTGCCCTTCGTCTTTTACCGTGTTCTGATAGTTTTCAAACTTCTGAAACAGCTCGGTATGCAGACTATGCTTTTGATAATTCGTGAGGGTCTCCATCAAGTTCGGGAGCCAATAACTCAGTTTATCCATGCAGAGATAGAGTGCCGTAAAATCACCGACCGACAGCGTTTTACTTACAACGATGCGGTAAACCAAAATAGCCATATATACCGCGTCGGTGAGAAACACCGTCGTAAAGAAGTTGAGCAGCCGCAGCACCAAAAACCGCATATCGTATTTTTTATTGGTATCCACGATCTCGCGGATAGATGTTTTGAAATATGCGGTCAACGGGAGCTTGATCCTGCTCATGCGCAGCTCCTTGGCATAGTCCGGCAGGAAAAAGATGCGGCCGGTATAATCCCGTTTGCGATAAAGCGGCGCCAGCTCCAGTTCACATTTCAGTTGAAGACGGTTGAACACCGCATTGGTGAGAAGTCCCATCACAAGACTGACCACGGCAAACACCACGCCGAGCGCATCCAGCGAGAGCAGAATGGTAACAAAGCCGGAGATGGACACCACCTGCTCCAGCAGTTCCACATGGGTGTGGAAGATATTCAATGCATTGGTATCCGCATTCTGATTCGCCATAATGAGCGTGTCATAGTATTCCGGCTGATCATAGCATGCCAAATCCACCGCAGACGCTTTTTCCATCAGATGCGTTTTCATCTTTTGCGCCAACCGTTCCCGGCAGATCGGGAAATACTGACAGTCCACCCATTTCCGCAGAAATACCGTTATGATACTAAGCGCACCGGCAACGGCGAAAAACGGAAGGATGTCAAAAAAGCCCTTTCCCGCTTCCACCGCGTCGATCGCAAACTTGAAAGAATAGGTGAACAGGAAGATATCCAGCAACGAGGTGACTACGACCAGTATGATTTTCAGCAGGGCATAAAACGGGATATAGCGGAAAATATATTTCTGCATATAAAGTTGATCTGCAATCTTTTTCTTCATCGGTCTTCCCCCTGATAGGCAGAAGCCTGTTTTTGATACATATCCCAATAAAGTCCCTGCCGCGCCATCAGTTCTGTATGCGTGCCTGCTTCTTTGATGGTGTGACCGTCGATCAAATAGATGACGTCCGCCATCTGCGTAGAGGACAGGCGATGGGAAATAAAGATGGTCGTTTTATCCTCCGCGGCATGCCGCAGGTTTTCGAACATCTGATACTCCGCCACCGGGTCAAGCGCGCTGGACGGTTCATCCAATATGGCAATCTGTGCATGACCGGCAAATACCCGCGCCAAAGCGATCCGTTGGGCTTCTCCGCCCGACAGCTCCAGACCGTCCGGGTCAAACTCTCTGCCGATCACAGTCTGCAAGCCATGTGGAGCGTTCTTGATTTTCTCCCAGATACCGGCTTTCCGCAGTGCGGTCTCCGCCCGCTGCGGATCATCCGCACGACCCATCAGCACATTGTCCGCAACCGGTAACGAGAACATTCGAAAATCTTGAAACACGGTTCCGATCGTTTCCCGATAGGCGCGTACTTGATACTCTTTGATATTTTTGCCGTTATAACATATCTCACCCTGCTGCGGGTCATAGAGACGCATGATGAGTTTGACCAATGTGGTCTTTCCTGCTCCGTTGAGACCTACGATCGCAACTGTCTGTCCGGCGCGAATGGTAAAGGAAAGATGTTCCAGCGCCGGTTTCTCCGCACCGTCATAAGTGAAAGAGACATCTTTGAATTCCAGTGTTTCAAAGGTGTCCGGGATCATGCCGGACTGATCTTCGGATATCTTGGATTCATAAGAGAGAAAGTCCCGTAGATTTTGGATATACAGGCTGTCCCTATGTGCCTTGCCATAGGTGTCGGCAAGCTGCTGCAGGTTCCCCGCCAGACCGATCACCGCAACCGAGAGGACAGAGTATTCTCCGATACTCATCGTTCCCAACTCGGTGATCTTGTACAGCGCATACAGGCAGGAGGCAAAAAACGGGATTATACAAATTGAACAGGCTCATCATCAGATCAAGCGTTGCCAGCTTGATCCCATACTTTTTGTAGTTTCTTGTAATGCGCTCAGACGATAGCTGATAATTCCGCATAAGGACAGAAAAAATATTGGTGCTTCGTAATTCCTTTGCGTACTCTTTGAGATAGACCGTTCGGTTGACATATTCCTTTTCCCGACCGGGCGCCACATTTTCGACATCTAGAGAGTACTGAAGCTGGTTCTTCTTTTTACCAAATAAAAGCTGACTAGTAAGGGGAAATATAACAAAAATCAGCGCAAATGAATCCATGTCAACCAACGCGATAACCATGCTGATGATGGCAACACAGGTTGAAAATACGGAAGTAAGATTATCCAAAACAGCAACAGGTCTGCCGGAGGTTTCCAGGCAAGCCTTCGTATACATCTCATAGAACGCCGTATTTTCAAAAGCCGCAAGCTCCACATCGGTGGCCTTGGCATAGACGCGCATATGCAGTGTCTCGTAGATATACTGATCGGTTTCCACTGATACGCGAAAAGAATAAAAATTAAATAAAATACGGCGAATGAAATAGAGAAATGCTCCGATACCGACCAATAGCAACAAATACCCTAAACTTTTCTGTTCTATGATACCGTTCAGTAAATACCGATAAAAAATAATACTAAAATAGATATCCCACGCACTATCCGTAAGATTTAAAAGAAAACTGAAAATCACACGAGAGGGCGCAATTTTCCAGATTAGTCGGAAAATGTAAAAATTATTCTGCCAAATATGCTTTTCTTTCATGATATTCCTCAGAGACTTAGTATTGATTTTGCTCATTTATATTTAGATCACTTCTTTCATATGTAAAGCACATAAAAGAAGACCTAACTATTATCGTTAAGTGAAAGTATCCCTCGCATTTATTTTCGAAGCAAATCATTCGACGGCAGTGTCTTCAAAATAGGATCTACAATAGGCTTGGCCAACCGCTCATATTCTACATCTGCATTCGAATGAATAACAGGTAGATGTCCCATTTCACGCAGAATATCCAACATTGGCCACACCGAATCAGGTGCTAAATTTTTGATCCAATTTCCTAATATTGCAGGGTGGTGGGTGGTCATACAGTCAAATTCTGCAAACTGATACAAACCATATTTCCCATTACTATTTTTTTTAATTGTCTCATAACTGCCAAACTGCTTTTTTAGTACTTCTACAAATGGTACCCCTTTGATTGCCCATTCCCCTTGTGTAACAATCAAAGTTGGCTGTAACACTCGAATTTCTTCAATTAGATGCTGCACACAACACTCCCGCATAGTTTTAGTATCCCTTGTTCCTGAAAGATTTTCAAAATTTTCTGCCTTTTGAAAAGAACATCGAAGTAGATTGGAAAGTGCATAGCTTGCATAAATATACTCAGTATGAACGCCAAAAATATTCTGCAATAAGTACAAGGTGCCTTTGATGTGATTGTTCTTTTTTTGCCAATGAATGCAGTTGAGCACATTTTGATTATTGGTTTGAAAATCTGGGGAGGTTCCATATTCAGAGTTTTTCATATATCCAGTTTCCTTACCAATCACCAGAACGCGCACAGGCATTTCCTGATAATAGGTATCATAAAGCGGCATCACCGCGGCAGTGCCACCACCAAATTGTCGTTTTACATCATTCCTCTGTGATCTCTCGCAATTATTTTTATACTTGCATGCAAATTCATAGGCTTGCAAATGCTCCAACTGATAATATTGATATAATTGCAGAATTCTGCCCTCAGTTTTTTTTAAATCAAATGTCCACATTGCTCCACTCTTCCCTTTTAAACATATTAGAGTTAAATGCACTTAAAAAATATATTTCGTCTGAATCAAGCGCAACAATTAACAATGTAACACACCTTTGCTTTCTATAATGTAGTACCGTTTGCCTGTTATTCTACCAAATATATACTTCTTTGTCAATGACTTGTCACTTGTGTTTCTAAAGTGGATACAGTACGATATTTCAATATTCCCATTACTTGCACAGTTTTTCTTACAGCAAAAACGAAGCCTTGCTTTTGCAAGGCTTCGTTCGGTTTTACTCGATGCGGCTTTCGTGTCTTTTTAACAGCTCGGGATAATACTTATGTACCTCATTCTCCAGCTCCAGATCGCCGATTGCCGTATCGCGGCCGTTCTCATACTGCTGATCCACCCAGCTCTTGATCTTCAACACACACTCGTGGTGCTTATCGATTTTCTGCTCATTCTCCAAAGAGAAATAGGTGTTGATCCAGGCGGCGATCCCAGCCGCGCCCGATGTGGAATCGACCACTACAATAGGCGGTCTGCCTAAAATATCGGTCGTATTGAAGATATTATAGATCTCCTCGTCCTTCATCAGACCGTCGGCATGGATACCGGCACGGGTGGAGTTAAACGCGCGCCCCACGAAAGGCGTTCTGGGCGGTATCTGATAATTGAGCTCTTTCTCGAAGTATTCCGCGATCTGTGTGATGACCTTCAGATCCATGCCGCCGGTATTCCCTTTCAACTGGCAATACTCGATGCACATTGCCTCCAAAGGCGTATTCCCCGTACGCTCTCCGATCCCCAGCAGCGATGTATTGACTGCCGCCGCTCCATAGAGCCACGCCGCAACCGCATTCGGAACGGTGTTATAAAAATCATTGTGACCGTGCCACTCCAGAAGATGACTGGGAACGCCCGCAAGGTTTTTCAAATTATACATGATCTGCGGCACACTTCGGGGCAGTACCACACCCGAAAAGGGCGATCCCAAGCCAAGTGTATCGCAGGCGCGAATTTTGATCGGGATTTTGTACTGCTCCATCAGCTTCATCAGTTCCTCCGCAAAGGGAAGCACAAATCCGAAGAAATCCGCTCTGGTCAAGTCCTCAAAATGGCATCTCGGCCGGATCCCCGCTTCCAGTGCGTCAATGACAATGGCAAGGTAATTCTTAAGCGCTTCCTTTCTGGTCCACTTGAACTTCTTAAAGATATGATAGTCCGAGCAGGAAACCAGTATGCCGGTTTCTTTCAGTCCCATTTCCTTGACAAGCTGAAAGTCCTCTTTCCTTGCCCTGATCCATGCCGTGATTTCCGGAAACTCATACCCCAATTCCTGACATTTGCGAACCGCCTCCCTGTTTTTCTCGGAGTAGAGGAAAAACTCGGTCTGGCGAATGATACCGCTGCCGTTATCCAGCTTATGCAAAAGGGTGAACAGATCCGTTACCTGCTGCACCGTGTAAGGAGAACGCGCCTGCTGACCGTCACGGAAGGTCGTATCGGTAATGAAAATGTCCTCCTGCAGGTCCATGGGAACCATTCTTCGGTTGAAAACCAGCTTCGGTATCTCATCATAGGTATACATATCCCGAAAGAGATTGGGCTTTTCCACATCCACAAACTTATACCCAAACTCCAACAGTCCTGATTTATTGATAAAACGATTCGGCATAAAGACTCCTTTCATCTATAAAAACGATAGCAAACGGCAATGGGCGTCATGAACCCATCTGCCCCATTTTTTGCTCAAACTTATTCTTTTCGGGCGTCTTTGGCACCTCGACCGGATAGCGGTCGGTAAAGCAGCCGTCACAAAAGCAAAGTCCCGCTTCCACTGCCAGACGGTGGGTATTCTCCACGCTGAGATAGCCGAGCGAGGTCACGCCGAGTTCCCTGCCGATCTCCTCGGTACTCCCCAAACGGCAGGCGATCAGCTTATCCTTGCTGTCGATATCGGTGCCGAAATAGCAGGGCGCAATAAAGGGCGGAGAGGATACGCGCATATGCACCTCTTTGACGCCTGCCTCCCAAAGCAGTGACGCGATCCGCTTGCTGGTGGTGCCGCGGACGATCGAATCGTCGATCATCACCACCCGCTTCCCCTCTAAATTGGCGCGGAGGGTATTCAGCTTGATCCGCACCGCGCTTTCCCGCTGTCCCTGTGTCGGCTGAATAAAGCTCCGCCCGACATACCGGTTCTTGATAAACCCGACCCCGTAGGGAATCCCCGATTCCTCGGCATATCCCATTGCCGCATCGATCCCCGAATCGGGTACGCCGATCACGATATCCGCCTCCACCGGATGCTCCTGCGCCAGAAACCGTCCGGCGCGGCGGCGTGCGGTATGCACACTGACCCCCTCCAGAAAGCTGTCGGGACGGGCAAAATAGATATACTCAAAGACGCACATGGCGGTCTTTTGCCCGCAGTGGGTGGTGATGGAGGACACGCCCTCACGGTCGATCACCACGATCTCGCCGGGTCGGACATCCCGCCAGAAGACGGCGCCGATACTGTCCAGCGCACAGCTTTCGGACGCCACGACCACCGCGCCGTCCTTTGTTTTCCCGAGACAGAGCGGGCGGAAGCCCTGCGGATCGCGAAATGCGATCAGCTTGGTCGCCGTCATCACCACCACCGAATAGGCGCCTTTGAGTTCATACATCACCTTTTCGATTGCCTCCTCGGTGGTCGTTGAGGTCAAACGGGCAGAGGTGATGGCATAGGCGATCACCTCGGTATCGGTGGTGGCGTGGAAGATGGCGCCTTTCAGTTCAAAGGCGCGGCGCAGCTCGGCGGAATTGACCAGATTGCCATTATGTGCCAGCGACATATTCCCCTTGATGTGGCGGATCACCAGCGGCTGAGCATTATTGCGGGAGACGCTGCCGGTCGTGGAATACCGCACATGACCGATTGCCATATTCCCCTTGCCGAGATGCGCCAGCCGTTCGGGGGTAAACACCTCCGGCACCAGCCCGACATCCCGCTCATGGGTGAACACGCCATCGTCATTGACTGCGATCCCGCACGCCTCCTGTCCCCGATGCTGAAGCGCATAAAGCGCCAGATAGGTCGTGTGCGCGACATAAGCTGTATTCGGCTCAAAGACCCCGAACACACCGCATTCCTCATGCAGACCGTGAAGCATGATGATCCCTCCCGATCAGTTGGCGGTATACATATTCCCGTAAGGGCGGCTGCTTTCCGGTGTGAATTTCACAAACGGAACGCTTTTGATCTCCT
>CANQKG010000052.1 GCA_947624425.1 uncultured Clostridia bacterium
CCGGAAACAGCGCACAGCTGATGGCAAAGGAAAACGGCTTTGCCCTGCTGCGGCTCCCCTCCGGCGAGCTGCGGAACGTGCCTGCCGGCTGCATGGCGACCGTCGGGCAGGTCGGGAACATCGACCATGAAAACGTCAGCCTCGGCAAGGCGGGCAGAAAGCGGCATATGGGCGTCCGCCCGACCGTCCGCGGCTCGGTCATGAACCCCTGCGACCACCCGCACGGCGGCGGCGAGGGCAAGAGCCCGATCGGCCGCTCCGGCCCGGTTTCCCCCTGGGGCAAGCCGACGCTGGGCTACAAGACCAGAAAGAAACACAACCGCTCCGATCAATATATCGTGAAGCGGAGAAACGCGAAGTAAGGAAGGAGGAATACTCATGGGCAGAAGCGTAAAGAAAGGGCCGTATGTACAGGAGGCTCTGATGAAGAGAGTGATCGCGATGAACGAAGCCGGTGAGAAGCGGGTCCTCAAGACCTGGAGCCGTTCCTCCACCATCTTCCCCGATTTTGTGGGACACACCTTCGCGGTACACGACGGCCGGAAGCATATCCCCGTCTATGTGACCGAGGATATGGTCGGCCATAAGCTGGGCGAGTTCGCGCCGACCAGAACCTATCGGGGTCATGCCGGCTCCAAGACATCGAACAACGGCAAGTAAGCCGGGAGGAGGATTTTTTAGATGGAAGCAAAAGCACATCTGAGAAATGCGCGGATCGCTCCGCGTAAGGTGCAGATCGTGTTCGATCTGATTCGGAACCAACCGGTCGATGTGGCGATGGCGATTCTCAAAAACACTCCGAAGGCTGCTTGTGAGCCTTTGGAAAAGCTGCTGAAATCGGCGGCTGCCAATGCGGAGAACAATCACGGCATGAATCGGGACAGCCTTTATGTGGCGGAGTGCTTTGTCACCCCGGGCCCGACCATGAAGCGGATCCGTCCCCGCGCACAGGGGCGGGCGTACCGCGTGCTGAAGAGAACCTCGCACATGACCATCGTGCTGAAAGAGAAAGAATAGGCGGAGGAGGGAAACTATGGGACAGAAAGTAAATCCGCACGGCCTGCGGGTCGGCGTTATCAAGGATTGGGACTCCCGCTGGTTTGCCGGAGATAAGGTGTTCGGAGATACGCTGGTGGAGGATCACAAGATCCGGGTGTATCTCAAAAAGACCCTCTATGCCGCCGGAGTACCCAAGATCGAGATCGAGCGTGACGCGACGAGGATCCGGATCCACATCCATTGTGCGAAGCCGGGCATTGTGATCGGCCGCGGCGGCGCCGAGATCGACAAGCTGCGGGCGAAGCTCGAAAAAATGCTGGGCCGCCCGGTCATCATCAATATCATGGAGGTGCGCCAGCCCGATCTGGACGCACAGCTGGTGGCGGAGAACATCGCCGCGCAGTTAGAGCGCCGGATCTCGTTCCGCCGCGCCATGAAGCAGGCGATCGGCCGTACCATGAAGCTGGGAGCAAAGGGAATCAAGATCAAATGCTCCGGCCGTCTGGGCGGCGCCGAGATCGCGAGAAACGAAAGCTATCATGAGGGCACCATTCCCCTGCAGACCCTCCGCGCCGACATCGACTACGGCTTTGCCGAAGCGGGTACCACCTACGGTAAGATCGGCGTCAAGGTGTGGATCTATAAGGGCGAGGTGCTCAAAGGCGCCATCACCGCCCGTCCGGCGCGTGAGCAGAGAGAGCGCCGCGAGCGCAGACGCCCCCGGAAGGATAGGGAAGGAGGCGCGAAGTAATGCTGCTGCCGAAAAGAGTAAAATACCGCCGCGTCCACAGAGGCCGTCTCAAGGGAAAGGCGACCCGCGGCAACACGGTGACCTACGGTGATTACGGGCTTCAGGCACTGGAGCCGGCATGGATCACCTCCAATCAGATCGAGGCAGCCCGTATCGCCATGACCCGTTACATCAAGCGTGGCGGACAGGTTTGGATCAAAATCTTCCCGGATAAGCCGGTGACCGAAAAGCCCGCCGAGACCCGCATGGGTTCCGGTAAAGGCTCGCCCGAATACTGGGTGGCGGTGGTCAAGCCGGGTCGGGTGATGTTCGAGATCGCAGGGGTCAGTGAGGAGACCGCCCGTGAGGCGCTCCGTCTGGCGATGCATAAGCTGCCGATCAAGTGCAAGTTTGTGAAGAAGGAAGAAAGCGAGGTGGCGTCATGAAACCGGCAGAAGTTCGTGATCTGACCGTGGCAGAGCTGAATCAGAAGCTCAGCGATCTGAAAGCCGAGCTTTTCAACCTCCGCTTTCAGCACGCCGTCAACCAGCTGGACAATCCGATGCGGATCAAGGCGGTCAAGCGGGATATCGCCCGCGTGAAGACCATCCTGCTCGAAAAGGAAACGAAGGAAAGCGTACAGTAAGGGAGGCGACAGGCTGTGAACAGAAATCTGAGAAAAACTCGGGTCGGCAGGGTCGTCAGCGACAAAATGGATAAAACCGTGGTCGTCGCCATTGAGGACAATGTCAAGCACCCCCTTTATAACAAGATCGTGAAGCGGACGATCCGGCTCAAGGCACACGATGAGGAAAACGCCTGCAAGGTAGGCGACCGCGTATCGATCATGGAGACCCGTCCGCTCTCCAAGGACAAAAACTGGAGAGTTGTACAGATCATTGAGAAAGCAAACTAAGCTGTAAGACCGAAAGGAGGAACGCACTGTGATACAGATGCAAACTTACCTCAAGGTCGCCGACAATACCGGCGCTAAAGAGCTGATGTGTATTCGCGTACTGGGCGGTACCCGCAGGAGATACGCAAACATCGGCGACGTGGTGGTCGCTTCGGTCAAGAAAGCGACGCCCGGCGGCGTGGTCAAGAAAGGCGACGTTGTAAAGGCAGTGATCGTTCGTTCCGCAAAGGGACTGCGCCGTGAGGACGGCACCTATATCCGCTTTGACGAGAACGCGGCGGTCATCATAAGAGACGACAAAAACCCCAGAGGGACCCGTATCTTCGGGCCGGTGGCAAGAGAGCTTCGTGAACGGGATTATATGAAAATCCTCTCTCTTGCACCCGAAGTGCTGTAAGGAGGGCTTTACAAGATGAAAAAGGTGCATGTAAAGCAGAACGACACGGTTGTGATCCTGAGCGGAAAGGATAAGGGCAAGACCGGCAAGGTGCTGGAGGTCAGCCCGTCCGAGGGGAAGGTCATCGTAGAGAACCGGAATATCGCCACCAAGCACTTAAAGCCGCGGAGAATGGGCGAAACGGGCGGCATCGTGAAGGCGGAGGCTCCGCTTTACGCCAGCAAGGTGATGCTTGTCTGCCCGAAGTGCAAAAAGCCGACCCGTCTGGCGCACAGCGTCGGGAAGGACGGCGAAAAGACCCGCCTTTGCAAGAAGTGCGGCG
The DNA here is from genome assembly GCA_947624425.1 of uncultured Clostridia bacterium. Taxonomy (GTDB): domain Bacteria; phylum Bacillota; class Clostridia; order Oscillospirales; family Ruminococcaceae; genus CANQKG01. Next base: position 3,365 of record CANQKG010000052.1, read on the forward strand.
CGACTTTCTGAGGTAAGGAGATAAGAACATGGCAAGACTAAAGGACTATTACACCGGTGAGCTTGCACCGGCCATGATGAAAAAGTTCAGCTATAAAAGTGTCATGCAGATCCCGAAGCTGGAGAAGGTCGTTGTCAGCGTCAGCTGCGGCGAGGCGAGGGACAACCAGAAGATGATGGAGTCGATCGTCTCCGATCTGGCGACCATCACCGGTCAGAAGCCGGTGATCTGCAAGGCGCGGAAATCGGTTGCGAACTTCAAGCTCCGTGCGGGGATGAATATCGGCGCGAAGGTCACCCTCCGCGCGGATAAGATGTACGAGTTTGTGGATCGGCTGTTCAACGTGGCGCTGCCCCGTGTCCGCGACTTCCGCGGGATCAACCCCAACTCCTTTGACGGACGCGGCAACTACAACATGGGACTCAAAGAGCAGCTGATCTTCCCGGAGATCGAGTATGATAAGATCGACGCGGTGCGGGGCATGGATATCTGCTTTGTCACCACCGCCAAGACGGACGAAGAGGCGAAAGAGCTTTTGACCGGGCTCGGCGCGCCTTTCGCGGGATAAGGGGGAAAAAGAAATGGCTAAAAAATCCATGATTGCAAAGCAACGCAGAACGCCGAAGTTTTCCACCCGCGGCTACAATCGCTGCAAGATCTGCGGAAGACCGCACGCGTATCTGAGGAAGTACGGCGTCTGCCGTATCTGCTTCCGTGAGCTGGCTTATAAGGGTCAGATCCCCGGCGTGAAGAAAGCAAGCTGGTAAAAACACCGAGCAAAGGAGGTTACAGGAATGCAAATCACCGATACGATCGCGGATTTTTTGACCCGCATCAGAAATGCAAGTGCCGCAAAGCACGAGACGGTGGATATTCCCGCTTCTAATTTGAAGAAGTCGCTGGCTCAGATCTTAGTGGACGAGGGCTATGTGAAGGGATTCGGGGTGATCGAGGACGGCAAACAGGGCGTCATTCGGATTACGCTGAAGTATACGGAGAACAAAAGCCCTGTGATCACAGGCCTGCGCCGGGTGTCGAAGCCGGGTCTGCGGATCTACACGAGCTGTGAGGACATCCCGAAGGTGATGAAGGGACTGGGGATCGCCATTCTCTCCACGCCCAAGGGTGTGATGACCGGGAAGGCTGCCCGCGCAGCAGGCGTCGGCGGCGAAGTCCTGGCGTTTGTGTGGTAAAGGAGGAAGCACGATATGTCCAGAATCGGTAGAAAAGAAATCGTGGTTCCTGCCGGCGTTGAGGTCAAGCTCGACGGCAGCCACATTTCGGTCAAGGGGCCGAAGGGAGAGCTTTCGCGGGATCTCCATAAGGATATGATCGTCGCGGTGGCGGACGGTGTGATCACCGTTTCCCGGCCCAGTGAGAAAAAGGAGCATCGCTCGCTCCACGGCCTGACCAGAACGCTGATCGCGAATATGGTGGAGGGCGTGTCCAACGGGTACCAGAAGGCACTGGAAATCCAGGGCGTCGGTTACCGTGCCGCCAAGCAGGGAAAGGATCTGGTGATGAACCTGGGCTTTTCCCATCAGGTGGTCATGAGCGAGGAAGACGGCATTTCGATCGAGGTGCCGAACCCCAACAGCATCATCATTTCGGGCCCCGATAAGCAGAAGGTGGGTCAGTTTGCCGCGAACGTGCGGGAGAAACGGCCGCCGGAGCCTTATAAGGGCAAAGGGATCCGCTATGTCGGCGAGTATGTCCAGCGCAAGGAAGGCAAGGCCGGCAAGGGCGCGAAGAAGTAAGGTAAGGAGTGAGAAGAGATTATGGTGAAAAAACCGGATAAAAACAAAGCGAGACAAAAGCGTCACCAGCGTGTCCGGAACAAGATCTCCGGTACCCCCTCCTGCCCGCGTCTGTGCGTGTTCCGTTCCGAAAAGCACATCTACGCGCAGGTGATCGACGATGTAAACGGAGTCACACTGGCTTCGGCGTCTTCCCTGAGCAAGGAGTTTGACGGCTCCACCGGCAGCAATAAGGAGGCGGCTCGGAAGGTCGGGCAGCTGATTGCGAAGAACGCTGCCGAAAAGGGGATCACCGAGGTGGTCTTCGACCGCGGCGGGTATATCTACCACGGCCGCGTGCAGGAGCTGGCCGAGGGCGCCCGCGAAGGCGGACTCAAATTCTGAGGAAAGGGGTAAGGAAGATTGGCTAGAATTGACGCATCTGCAATGGAACTGCAGGAAAAGCTGGTATCGCTCAACCGGGTATCCAAAACGGTCAAAGGCGGCCGTGTGATGAAATTCGCCGCGCTGATGGTGGTCGGCGACGGGAACGGTCTGGTCGGCTTCGGGGTCGGCAAGTCGGGCGAGGTGCCGGACGCGATCCGGAAGGGGATCGAGGACGCGAAGAAGAATCTCAAACGGGTCGCCCTCAAGGGGACGTCCATTCCGCACGAGATCATCGGCGCATACGGCGCGGGCCGCGTGCTGTTGAAGCCCGCTCCCGAAGGTACCGGCGTGATCGCCGGCGGTCCGGTGCGTGCCGTGGTCGAGATGGCAGGCATCAAGGACATCCGTACCAAGGCGCTGCGTTCCAATAATCCGTATAACGTGGTTCGCGCGACCATGCAGGGACTCACCTCCCTCCGCACCGCCGAGGATGTGGCGGCGCTGCGCGGCAAGTCGGTAAAAGAGATCTATAAATAAAGGAGGCAGCAACGATGGCAAGTATTGAAGTCAAACTCGTAAAAAGTCTGGTTGGCTGCAAGAAGGATCAGATTGCTACCGCAAAGGCGCTCGGTCTCAAAAAAATCGGGGACGTCACCGTACAGCCCGATAATCCGGCGACCAAGGGCAAGATCTTTAAGATTTCCCACCTCGTTGAGGTAAAGTGAGGAGGTGCAGGACTATGAAACTTCATGAGTTATCTCCGGCAGCGGGCTCTACCCGTCCGGTCAAGCGGGTCGGCAGAGGCGCCGGCTCCGGCAACGGCAAGACGGCGGGCAAGGGTCACAAGGGACAAAACGCCCGTTCGGGCGGCGGCGTCCGTCCGGGATTTGAGGGCGGCCAGATGCCGCTGCAGCGCCGCTTGCCGCAGCGGGGCTTCCACAACATCTTCGCCGCCCGCTATGCCGCGATCAATGTGAGCGATCTGGCTCGCTTTGAGGACGGCGCGGTGGTGGACGCCAAGGCGCTTTTGGACGCCGGCGTCATCAAAAAGGCGTATGACGGCGTTAAGGTGCTGGGCAAGGGCGAGATCACGAAAAAGCTCACGGTGAACGCAAAGGCGTTCTCCGCGTCCGCCAAGGAGAAGATCGAGGCGGCGGGCGGAAAGGCTGAGGTGGTCTGAGATGTTCGATGTTTTCCGTAATGCGTGGAAGCAGGCCGATCTGCGGAAAAAGATTCTCTACACCTTGCTGATCATCGTCGTGTTCCGGATCGGTTCCCATATCCCGGTACCCTTTCTGGATCCGTCCGTGCTCGGTCAGATGACCGAGGGCGCAACCAATTTCCTGTCCTATCTGAATACCATGACCGGCGGCGGTTTCGAGGATGCGACCATCTTTGCGATGTCGATCACCCCGTACATCAACTCGTCGATCATCATTCAGCTTCTCACCGTGGCGATCCCCGCGCTGGAGCGGATGTCCAAGGAAGGGGAAGAGGGACAGAAGAAGATCATGAAGATCACCCGGTACACCACCGTAGCACTGGGACTTTTGCAGGCGATCGCCTACTACTTCCTGGTGCGGCGGTACGGCGCGGTGGTCTACACCTCCGGCTTTGAGGCGGTCTACGCCATGATCGTCATCGTCGCCACCTTCACCGCCGGTACGGCGCTGATCATGTGGCTGGGCGAGCGGATCAACGAGCGGGGGATCGGCAACGGCATTTCGATCATCCTGTTTGCGGGTATCATCTCCCGCGGACCGGCGGCGCTGGGGCGGCTGATCAGCTGGTGGAACCTCGGCGAGACGCGGTACTATGTGCTGGTGCCGATTGTGCTCTTGATCTTCCTCGCCATGATCGTCTTCATCATCGCCATGACCAATGCGGAGCGCCGGATCCCGGTGCAGTACGCAAAGCGGGTGGTCGGCAGAAAGATGTACGGCGGCCAGTCGAGCCATATTCCCATCAAGGTGAATATGTCAGGCGTGCTTCCGGTCATCTTCGCAAGCTCGCTGATGTCCATTCCGGGCACCATCGCGTCCTTCATCAACGCCGAAAGCGGCTTCTGGTACCATCTGTCCAGGATCTTCAGCTACAACAGCTGGTTCTATGCGATCTTGTATTTCATCCTGATCATCGCATTCAACTATTTCTATGTGGCCATTTCCTACAACCCGGTCGAGATCGCCAACAATATCCGGAAGAACAACGGCGCCATCCCGGGCATCCGTCCCGGCAAGCCGACCGCCGATTTCATCCAGCGGGTGATCCACCGGATCACGCTGGTGGGCGCGATCTTCCTCGGTATCATCGCGATCTTCCCGATCGTCTTTTCGCAGGTCACCAACATGAACATCTCGCTGGGCGGTACCTCGATCCTGATCATCGTGGGCGTTGCGCTTGAAACGATGCGGACGCTGGAGTCGCAGCTGACTATGCGGCACCACAAGGGCTTCCTGGAGTAAGGAGAGTAGAGTATGAATTTGATCTTATTGGGTGCGCCGGGCGCCGGAAAAGGCACGCAGGCGGAAGTGATCTGCGATCATCTTCAGATCCCCTCGCTTTCCACCGGAAACATTCTGCGCGAGGCGCTCAAGCAGGGCACCGAGCTGGGACTGAAGGCAAAATCCTATATGGACGGCGGCAAGCTGGTTCCGGACGAGGTGGTCATCGCCATCATCAAGGAACGGCTGAGCGAGCCGGACTGTGAAAACGGCTTTATTCTCGACGGCTTTCCCCGTACCGTCCCGCAGGCCGAGGCGCTTGACGCCATGGGCGTGCGGATCGACCGGGTGATCGACATCGAGGTGCCGGACGAGAAGATCGAGCAGCGGTTGTCGGGCAGACGGGTCTGCGAGGCTTGCGGCGCGTCCTACCATATGCTGTATAAGCCTTCCGCCGTCGCGGGCGTCTGCGAC
>CANQKG010000053.1 GCA_947624425.1 uncultured Clostridia bacterium
GTAATCGCCTTGCCGCTTGTCGACCGCGGCGCCATTCCCACCTCACTGTTTCGCCACAGGGCGCGTTTCGGTGGGAAAGCCCCCGATTCCCCCTTTTCGTCGAAAACCGGTTTGGCTTAGCGCCAATTCTGACACCGCCTGCACCGGTTTTCTCTAGAGGTGTCACTACGGCGGCACGTGTCCGCCTTCGTGACGGATTATAAATTTTTCCGTTACGGATTGCTTTTTCGACAGACTGACAGTAAAGCTGATTGCGGGAGGTGAGGAGTATGGCAAAGGAGCAAAGCGCGCGGCTGCTGCGCTGGGTAAAGCCCGCGCTGCAAATGATATTTTCCCGCATCACCATCGTGGTGGTGCTGATCGTCTGCCAGATCGCGCTGATCGTGGTACCGCTTTTCGTGCTGCATGAGTATAATATCTGGGTGTCGCTTTTTTCCAATCTGCTGGCGGTCGCCCTGATCCTTTATATCATCAGCGGGCAGCAAAATCCCGCTTACAAGATCGCGTGGTGCATTCCCGTTTTGCTGCTGCCGGTGCTGGGCGCCTGCGTGTACCTGCTCTTTTCCGCGCCGATCACCGGCAAGTCCACCCGTCGGCAGATGGAAAGGATCATGAAGCAGACCGGGCGGTATCTCAAGCAGGACAAAAAGGCGGCGGAGGAACTAAAAGCGCTCGACCACACGGCCGCCAACCAGGCGCATTATCTGGAGCATACGGCGGGCTTTCCGGTCTACCGCAATACCGAAACGGAGTACCTCTCTCCGGGGGAGGACTTCTGGGTGCGCCTGCTGGAAGACTTGGAAAAGGCAAAGCGGTTTATCTTTCTCGAATACTTCATCATTGCCGAGGGGGTCATGTGGGACAGCGTGCTGCGCATTTTGGAGGAAAAGGTCGCGCAGGGCGTGGAGGTGCGGCTGATCTATGACGACGTCGGGAGCATCAAAACCCTTCCCTACCGGTACGAGCGGACATTGCGGGAGAAAGGGATCCGCTGCGTGGTGTTCAGCCCCTTCCGGCCGGTGATCTCGGTGCGGCTGAATAACCGCGATCACCGGAAGATCGCGGTGATCGACGGACGGGTGGCGTTTACCGGCGGCGCGAATCTGGCGGACGAATATGTCAACCGGAAGGAGCGGTTCGGCTACTGGAAGGACGCCTGCATCCGTATCGAGGGAGAGGCGGTCTGGAGCTTTACGGTGATGTTTTTGCAGCTGTGGCAGTTCGCCACCGGGCAGGAGCAGGCGTTTTTGCGGTACCGTCCGGCAACGCCCTCTCTCACGGCGGGCGAGGGCTTTGTGCTGCCCTACGGGGACACCCCGGTGGATCAGGAGACGGTGGGCGAGAACATCTATCTGAATATCATCTATAAGACAAAGCGGTATCTTTATATCTGCACGCCCTACCTCATCGTGGGGGACGAGATGGTGACCGCCCTCCAGCTTGCCGCCAAGGACGGGATCGACGTGCGGATCATCACGCCTCATATTCCCGACAAATGGTATGTGCATATCATGACCCGCGCCTACTACCAGCCTCTGTTGGAGCATGGGGTGCGTATCTTTGAGTATACGCCCGGCTTTATCCATTCCAAGACCTTTGTGGCGGACGATGCGGTCGCCACCGTCGGCACGGTGAATATGGATTTCCGCAGCCTCTATCTCCACTATGAGTGCGGCGTGTGGATGTACCGCACACCGGCGGTGGAGGCGGTCAAGCGGGATTTTCTCGATACCCAGGCGCAGTCGCGGGAGGTCACGCTGGAGGAATGCCGCGCGGCACGCTGGCCTACCCGCCTGCTCCGCTCGGTGATCCGGCTGTTCGCACCGCTGCTGTAAAATTGTAAAAAAATACTTGCATTTTTTTGCGGCTTGTGGTAAGATATATTGGTATTTGGTATCCGTCTGCGGTGTTTCCTGGAAAGCCGCCGATGGGGAGGATTGCCAAGTAGAAAAAACTTGTCATGAAAACGGATGCTCCTCTGCCGTGAACGGCTTCGTTCAAGCGGCATGAATGTCTGAAAGAAATCAGGAGGAAAAGATGGACGCATTGAAGCAGATCAGTCAGTCCGCCATGAAGGCGGAAACGCCCGACATCCATGTCGGTGACACCGTAAAGGTGCATGTGAGGATCAAAGAGGGAAACCGTGAGCGTATTCAGCTGTTTGAGGGTACGGTGATCGCCAAGAAGCACGGCGGCATTTCCGAAACCTTCACGGTACGCCGCGTGTCCTACGGCTGCGGGATCGAGCGTGTCTTCCCGCTCCACTCCCCGAATGTGGAGAAGGTGGAGGTCGTCAGAAGCGGTCGGGTTCGCCGCAGCAAGCTGTATTACCTGCGGGATCGCGTGGGCAAGGCTGCCAAGGTGAAAGAGAAGATTCGGTAATCACGCAGAAAGGGACGAATGCCGTCCCTTTTTTGCATTTTTGGAAGAAAGGCGGAGAGCCAAGTGGAAGAAAAAGAGCGGAATACAAGGCAGGAGCTGTTTGAGTGGCTGGAGATGGTGGTGATCGCCGTGGTCAGCGTGGTGCTGCTGTTCACCTTTGTGCTGCGCACCGTCAATGTGGAGGGAGAGTCGATGCAGCGCACCTTGTTTGACGGCGATATGCTGATCGTCACCCATTTAAACTATCAGCCGCAGGCGGGGGATATCGTGGTCATCACCCAGCCGACCTCTGTGGGCGCGCCGCTGATTAAGCGGATCGTGGCGACCGAGGGACAGACGGTCGAGATCGATTACGAGAATAACCGTGTGCTGGTGGACGGCGCGATTAAAAATGAACCCTACCTCTGGGAGGCGATGCGGCAGCCCCACTTTTCCGCCTACGGGGAAACCGAGTACCCCGTCACCGTGCCGGAAGGGTGCGTGTTTGTGATGGGGGATAACCGGAACAACTCGCAGGACAGCCGTTCGAATGGGATCGGCATGATCGACAAGCGGTACATCATGGGAAAAGCGGTACTGCGTTTAGCGCCGTTGTCCTCGTTTGGATTGGTGAAATAATGGCAGAGGAAGGCAAAGTACAGTGGTTCGCCGGTCATATGGCAAAGACCCGCAGGCTGATCACCGAGCATCTAAAGCTCTGTGATGCGGCGGCGGAGCTTTGTGATGCGCGGATCCCCCAAAGCAGCCGCAATCCGGAACTGGATCGGTGGCTGGGCGGGAAGCCGCGCATTTTGCTGCTCAATAAAAGTGACGCCGCCGATCCCGTCCTCACCGAGGAATGGGTGCGGTATTACGGGAAACAGGGGCTTACCGTTCTGCCGACCGACTGCCGTTCCGGCAAGGGGGTGCGGCGGTTCGCACCGGCGGTGCGGGAGAGGCTTTCCGATTTGATCGCCGCACGGGAAAAGCGGGGGATGGTCGGCAGACCGCTGCGGGTGATGATCGTGGGAATCCCGAATGTGGGGAAGTCCTCTTTGATCAACCGGCTGTGCGGCGCGCGCCGTACCAGAGCGGAGGATCGTCCCGGCGTGACCCGCGGGCTTCAGTGGGTCACGGTGGAGCGCGGGCTGGAGCTGCTCGATATGCCCGGCGTGCTCTGGCCGAAGTTTGACGATCCCGCCGTGGGGGAGCGGCTTGCTTTCACCGGCGCGGTCAAGGACGATGTGGTGGATATCGAGTGGCTGGCAATCCGGCTTCTCTCCCTTTTGCGGGAGCGTTATCCCGCGGCACTGCAAAACCGGTACGGGATCGACCCGACCGAAGAACCGCTTTCCCTGCTCACGGCATTGGGGAAAAAGCGGGGAATGCTCCTTTCGGGGGGCGAAGTGAATACCGAGCGGGCGGCGATCACCCTACTCGACGAATTCCGCGCCGGAAAGCTCGGGCGGATCACATTGGAGAGACCGGAATGACTTTGTATGAATTTGACGCACTCCAGCCGGAGGAGATCATCTGCGGCGTGGACGAAGCGGGCAGAGGCCCGCTGGCAGGGCCTGTTACGGCGGCGGCGGTGATCCTCCCGCGCGGCTTGGAGATACCGGGACTCAACGACAGCAAAAAGCTCACCGAGAAAAGGCGGGAAGCGCTGTTTCCGGTGATCTGTGAGCAGGCGGTATCATGGTCGGTGGGCTGGGCGTCGGTCGAGGAGATCGAAACGCTCAATATTCTGGAAGCCACACTGCTTGCCATGCGGCGGGCGGTGGCGGGGCTTGCAGTGCGCCCGCAGGCGGCATTGGTGGACGGCAACCGTCCGCCGCGTCTTTCAATCCCCTGCCGCACCGTGGTGCATGGGGACGCGCTCTCCGCCTCGATCGCCGCCGCGTCGGTGGTAGCAAAGGTCTCGCGGGATCATGAGATGCTGCAGCTGGATAAAGAATATCCCGCTTACGGCTTCGCGGTGCATAAGGGGTACGGCACCAAGCTGCACTATGCAAGGATTTTGGAGTACGGACCCTCTCCGGTACATCGGATGAGCTTTTTAAAAAAGCTCTATCCCACCGCCGGGGTCAGCAAAACGACCGCGACCGGCAGCGCGGGAGAGGAACTGGCGGCAGCCTATCTCGAGCGGCAGGGCTGTCGTATTCTGGAGCGAAACTACCGGGTCACTGAGGGCGAGATCGATATCATTGCCGCCGACCGGAAGCATCTTATTTTCTGCGAGGTCAAGACCCGTGCGGCAAACAGTATGCTTCCGCCCGAAGCGGCGGTGACGCCCGCCAAGAAAAAGCGGCTGATCGCGGCGGCAAACCGGTATCTCGAAACGCACGAAACCGATCTCTGGCCCCGCTTTGACGTGATTGCGGTGGTGAACACTACGCCGCCCACCTTGACCCATTATCCCGCCGCTTTCTCGGTTTGAGGTTGCATCTCACTCCGTTTTGTGGTAATATATTTATGATATTAGAATGTAGTAACCGATAAAGGAGTTTTCGTATCATGCGTTATCGCAGTACCCGTCAAAAGGAATATTATGTGACCGCTTCGCAGGCGATTTTGCAGGGTCTGTCGGCAGACGGCGGATTGTTTGTGCCGGAGCAGCTTCCCAGCCTGTCGCAGGAAACGCTGCGGGAGCTTAGTACAAAAAGCTATCGGGAGCGGGCAACCGCCGTGCTTTCCCTTTTTCTGGACGATTTCACACCGGCAGAGGTGGCGCACTGCGTGGAAAGCGCCTATGCCTCCGGCAGGTTTGATACCGATCAGGTTGCCGAGCTGCGGCAGGTGGGGGACGCCTATCTGCTGGAATTGTGGCACGGTCCGACCTGCGCCTTTAAGGATATGGCGCTTCAGCTTTTGCCCTATCTGCTGACCACCTCGATGAAAAAGGCCGCGCCGGACAAACGGGTGGCGATCCTGGTCGCCACGTCGGGGGACACCGGCAAGGCGGCATTGGAGGGCTTTCGGGACGTACCGGGTACCGATATCATCGTCTTCTACCCCGAGGACGGGGTCAGCCCGATGCAGAAGCGGCAGATGACGACCCAGGAGGGGGAGAATGTCGCGGTTTGTGCCATCAAGGGGAATTTTGACGATGCGCAGACCGGCGTGAAAAAGATTTTCACCGACCGCGCGCTCGAAGCCAAGCTGGCAGAGCATGGGGTGAGCTTTTCCTCCGCCAATTCGATCAACTGGGGACGGCTGGCGCCGCAGATCGTCTACTATGTTTCCGCCTACTGTGAGCTGCTCAACCGTGGGGAGATCGCCATGGGCGAGGAAATGAACGTGGCGGTGCCGACCGGCAACTTCGGGAATATTCTGGCGGCATATTACGCAAAACGGATGGGGGTGCCAATCGGGAAACTCATCTGCGCTTCCAACCGCAACGATGTGCTGACCGAGTTTATCCGCACCGGCGTTTACAATAAAAACCGGCAGTTTTACACCACCATGTCCCCCTCGATGGATATTCTGATCTCCAGCAATCTGGAGCGGCTTTTGTTCCACCTTTCGGGGGAGGACGATGAGGCGATCCGCCATTGGTTTGCGTCCTTATCCGAAACCGGCAAGTATAAGGTAAGCGAAGCGGTGCATGAGAAGATCGCCGAGGGCTTTTACGCCGGAAGCTGCACCGACGAGGAAACGCAGGCGACCATTCACGATACCTTTGTCGAGCAGGGGTATCTCTGCGATACCCATACCGCCGTGGCGGTCAAGGTGTATCGGGATTATCTGCGGGAGACGGGCGATACCCGGAAGACGGTCATTGCCTCCACCGCAAGCCCCTATAAGTTTTCGGCAAACGTGCTGCGCGCTATCGCACAGGCGGAAAGCGAGGACGAGTTTGAGCAGCTTTCTCAGCTCGAGCGGGTGTCGGGCGTACCGGCGCCGCGGCAGCTTTCGGCGCTCAAGGAAAAGCCGGTGCGCTTTTCCGAAACGGTCGAACCGGCAGAGATGCCGCAGGTGGTACTGGAGCATCTGCTCCGTTCATGAAATAAAGGAGGGAGTCACTGATGAAAAACAGAAAAATCGTGTTGATCATGACAGATTCCCAGCGGTGGGATTTTGTCAGCTGCTACCGGAACACCGGGCTGAAAACACCCCAGATCGACCGGATCGCCGAGGAGGGGGTGCGGTTTGACCGCGCCTATACCACTCAGCCGGTCTGCCAGCCCGCCCGCGCGGCGATCTTCACCGGGCAGTATCCGCACGGCTGCGGAAGCTGGACCAATTCGATGGGTATGTCGGACAATGTCCACACCATCGGCGAAAGACTGCAGGACGAGGGGGTACATACCGCCTATATCGGCAAATGGCACCTGGACGGCGGCGACTACTTCGGACTGGGCGTCTGCCCCAAGGGGTGGGACCCCGATTACTGGTATGATATGAAGGACTACCTCGATGAACTGACCGAGGACGAGCGGCGGCTCTCCCGGAAGGCGATTCACATGAAAACGCACGATTTCACCGCCGAGGACACCTTCGGTCACCGCTGTTCCAACCGTGCGATCGACTTTTTGGAGAAGCACCATGACGAGGACTTCTTCCTCACCGTGTCCTACGATGAGCCGCACGGACCCTTTATCTGCCCGCCGCCCTATCCCACCATGTATGAGGATTTCGAGTTTCCGGTTTCCGAGAATGTGTTTGATACCCTCGAAAATAAGCCCTCCTACCAGCGGGTCTGGGCAGGACAGCGGCTGGAGCAGGAGCGCACCGCCGCCCATAAGATCAAATCGCCCTTCTTCTTCGGGGTCAACTCCTTTGTGGACAGCGAGATCGGCAGGGTGCTGGACGCAATCGAGCAGTACGCGCCGGAGGCACTGGTGATCTACACCTCCGACCACGGCGATATGCTCGATTCTCACCGCCTGTGGGCAAAAGGTCCCGCCGTTTATGATGAGATCACCCGTATCCCGCTTTTGATGAAAGGTCCCGGAATCGAGGCGGGCAAGGTGGACAGCCGTCCCGTTTCCCATATCAATCTTGTGCCGACCATTCTGGAGTGCATGGGGGTCGAAGCGCCGCCGGTGATCGACGGCAAGAGCCTGGTGCCGCAGTTGACCGAGGACAAACGGGTCAATCCCTATGTGCTGATCGAGTTCGGGCGGTACGAGGTGGATCATGACGGCTTCGGCGGCTTCCAGCCGATGCGCGCGATCTTCGATGGGAAGTATAAGCTGTCGATCAATCTGCTGTCCGAGGATGAACTGTACGATATCGAAGCAGATCCGGGCGAGATGACAAACCGGATCAACGATCCGGCGCTGGCCAAGGTGCGGGATCACCTGCACGATCTTCTGCTGGACGAGATGTACCGTACCCGCGACCCGTTCCGCGGCTATTACTGGGCAAACCGCCCCTGGCGGAAGGACGCGCCCACCCCGACCTGGGAGGATCGCGGCTACACCCGCCAGCGGGAGGAGAGCGAGCGGTACGAACCCCGTCAGCTTGACTATGCCACCGGTATGCCGATGGACGAAGCGGTTCGGAAAAAGTAAGCAAACCCTTGCTTTTCACACACAAAAAAGCCTGCCACAGGTGTTCTTTTGATACTGTGTGATAATTAGAAAACATTGCGCCCTGAACCGCAAGAATCCCACCACCATGCTGACGCATGGTCCCCCTCCCTTTCACAAGGGAGGTCTTGACAAGGACGGCGGCTTTGTGGCAAGATTTAGCTTGGTGGGTTTTGACAACAGATATTAGCTTTTGAAATAATAAAGGAAGGCTTTTTCAGCCTTCCTTTATTATTTTTCGGTAAAGTCTATTTGGTCGTCAGTACCTCCCTTGTGAAAGGGAGGGGGGCAGGTTATCATATGAAGTGCAACACCCTATAAAAAAATAAGGGACAACATAGCTCAAATCATGT
>CANQKG010000054.1 GCA_947624425.1 uncultured Clostridia bacterium
CTCGGCGTGATCTACGGCGTACTGCTTTCCAAGCAGAACGCCGTAGCCCTCGCCCCGCTTTCCTTTTTGACCGAGGGCTTTGTGGCAGCGCGGTGCAGCGGCGGCTTTTTTGCCCTTTTTCTCCGCTCCTTTTCCTCGGCGGGGATTTTGCTGGTTGTCACATTCTGGCTCGGCCTTTCGGCCGTCTCCCAGCCGGTCGTTTTCCTGCTTCCCTTTTTCCGAGGTCTGGGGATCGGGGTCACAATGGGATATCTGACCGTCCGTTTTCGGGAACAGGGCGTCGCTTTCGGCGCCGTGCTGCTGCTGCCTTTTGCGATCCTCAGCACCTTTTTGCTGCTGCTGGGCTGCCGGGAGGCGATCCGCTTTTCCAATCTCCTGCTTTCCGGTATCCGAAAAAGCGATCTGCCGGATCTGTCCGGGCTTCGGCTTTTTTGCCTCAAGGGCGGCGTACTGCTGCTCCTTCTTGTTCCCGCCGCTTTGCTGGACGCGACCTTGGGTTTTCTCTTCGCCCGCTTTTTTACGCTGATATAATAAGAGTTGACAATTTCCGAAAAATCCTGCATACTAAAGAAAGACGCAGGAGGTGCAAAACACGATGGCGCTTTTCGGAAACTACCAAAGACCCGGTCCCGGTGTGGACAAAAACGCTCCGCAGAAAAAGCGGTTTTTCTATTTCTTTGAGCTTGCCTGGCGGAAGATCTGGCAGCTGATCCAGCTGAATTTGATCTATGTGCTGTTCATGCTGCCCACTTTTGTGATGCTGATCTGGATCGGCAACGTTGTATTTTATATGTTCGACCAACAGATGGGCTTTTCCTACCTGCCCCTTCTGCCGCTCTGCCTTCTCCTTGCGCTCACCATGCTGCTGGCGGGTCCCGCCACGGCAGGCCTCACCTATGTCCTGCGGAACATGGTGCGGGAAAAAGGGATCTTCCTCTGGAGCGATTTTATCGACAGCTTTAAGAAAAACTGGGGAAAAAGCGCGCTGGTCGGCGTACTGGATGTGATAGCGGCGCTTCTGTTTTCGATCGCCATTCCGTTTTATTATCAAAGCATGGGGCAAAATATCGCCATGTTCCTCGGCTTCGGCGCCTCGGTTGCCATTGCGCTGATTTTTGTGATGATGCACTATTACATCTTCCTGATGATCGTCAGCACCACCCTGAACCTGAAGCAAATCTTCAAAAACGCGCTGATTTTAGTCGGCGCCGGTATGAAGACCAATCTGATCACCACCTTTTTCGTTTTCCTGCTGCTGGTTCCGCTGATCCTCTTTATGCCGAAAGAGCTGCTTCCCTTTTCCCTGATCTTCTATCTGTTCTTCCTGTTTTCCCTGACCGGCTTTGTGGTCTGCTATAACTCCTTCCCCTATATCCAGAAATATGTGATCGACCCGTATTACGCCGAGCATGAGGACGAGCAGGAGAAGATCGACGAGGAAACGCTTTTCACCGATATCGGCACTGCGGAAAAGCCCGCCGCCCAGCCGAACGCCAAACGCCCCGCGGGTGACGACAAGCCGAAACGGGGCAAAACGATATCCTGATATCAGTACTTGACAAGGAAGCCGAAATGTGCTATTCTTGTTAAGTCGATGCGGATTTAGCTCATCTGGTAGAGCGCCACCTTGCCAAGGTGGAGGTAGCGAGTTCGAGCCTCGTAATCCGCTCCACTATCCCCGACAGTGTCCGCTGTCGGGGATTTTTTAGAATGGGAGGTATTTATGATGGTAAAGCACATCGTATTGTGGAAGCTGCAAAATCCAAACGACCGCGCGGTCAAAGAGAAGATCAAAACGGATATTGAAGCTCTGGTCGGCGTGGTGCCCGGGCTGATCTCAGCCGAGGTGGGATTCGGCTTTTCGGGTTGTGATATTGCCCTTACTGCCGTGGTGGAGGACCGCGCCGCGCTCTCTGTCTACCAGAATCATCCGGCGCACGTCAAAGTCAAGGAGTATATTGCCGGTGTGGTCGCCGACCGCACCGTCTGCGATTACGAGATATAAAAAACCCCCTCACCGTTTCAGGATTCAAGAGAACAAACACAACAATCGCTTTGCAGGAAATTTAATGTGACCCTCGAAGCGGATCGAATGGAACGACATACACAGGGCTGTCGCACAAGCGTAAAAACGCAAAGTGCGGCAGCCTTTTTTCCGCACAACCATACAACAGATGGACGTCCGTATGCCAATCGAAACATACGCCGAGCAATACCCTGTGGGAAAACGATTTCGGCGGCAATATCCCCGATCGAATATACCCTTAGGGCAAAAACTGATCAAAAAAATCAGCCAGCAGCTCCTCGGGCTGAACAGACAGACAACTGCAAAAGCAGGCAAACTCATAATCCGTTACCTGCCTTTGGTTCTTCTCAATACGGCTTATCATTTGCTGATCCATATTGACATTCATGACCTGCATTTGAGCAGCCAACTGACTTTGAGATAACCCTTGATTCTTTCGAGCCAGATAAAGCCTGCGATATATGACATTCTTATTTCCGCTAAAATGAATCTGTTTCATTTTTCCTCCTAATACGTTACTATAATGTATTGACAATAGCAAATTTATGTGATATAATTACGCTACATTAACGTATATTGCAATTTGTATGAAAGATCAGTTGACAAGACCCACTGCATATGAAATATAAATCCAATCAAAGGGGGATTGCGCAAATGAAAGGGAATAAAAATCATCTCCCGAAAAAGGCATCTTTCCCATTCGCAATTTTGCTGTGTATATTCTTGGCGGGCTGCGAAATGGATAGCTTCTCGATCGGACCCTTTACCATTACAACATCTACTGCTTCTGCGGCATACAGTGATGAAGACATGATTCGCGCTCGAATTACGACCTTTACCGAAGCATATAACAACGGTGATTTGGACGAGGTTTTAAATTCTTTTGCCACAAGACCCGGTCAGCAAATTCGTTCGACGATCAATGTGGCGCAGAATTGCGGCGGCTCGCTTTTACAAAAAACGATCGGTGTCGGTTCGGGGCTGCAATTTTCTGATTTGTTTCGTATCGGGACAGCCATGATGACGGAAGGCGATCTGATCACAATAGAGATATCGGAAATTAAGATCGAGGAAAAGAGCGCGATCGCAAATGGCAGTATGACATACCGAGAAAAAGCTGCATTTAATTCGGATATCGTACATGAAGAAACAGCTAACATTCAAGTCATATTGGTCAAAGAAAAAAGCGACTGGTATATTCAGGATATACAGCCGCTCGCATCATGAATGAGAAAACCAAAACGGTTTTCAAATATATTATTTTCAGGAGGATTTATTGATGTTTTGTAAGAATTGTGGCAAAGAAATAGCAGATGAGGCGCTGGCTTGCCCGAATTGCGGGGCACCGACTCAACCGACACAAACGAGCACCTCTGCAGCGCCGGTGCGTAACCCGCAGGACGGCAGAGGACTATCAATCGCCGCATTGGTACTGGGAATCTGCGGCGTGGTTTTATTCTGGCTGCCGGTTTTCAATTTGATTGTTTTAGCATGTGCCGTATTAGGAATTATTTTTGGACTCAAAGGACGCAAAAAGTCGATTGACGCATACGGTAAAGCATCCGGATTGGCAACCGCCGGACTTGTGCTTGGCATTATCGGAGCCTCGATTTGCGGTTTAGGAGTGTTGACCTGCACGGTTTGCACCTCTTGCACTGGATGCGGCATCATGTCGCGCCTGTAACGACGGATAACCTCCACCATGTTTCCGCAGGTCTTTATTTTTGGTAAAGCAATCAGCAATTATGCATTAGTTGCTCTGATAGGCGGATTAACGGCAGGTGCAGTCTTTTGCAGATTGATCCGCAAAAGAGGTCTAAACGATAATGATGCGATTGCGTTTCTCCTCATTGTATCACTGGGCGTCATGCTGGGAGGACATCTTTTGTTCGGGCTCACCCAATGGCAATATTTCCCGGAACTATTCCGACAAACAAATATGATCGACCGTCTGTATACTCTGAATGCAATATTTGGCGGATCGGTGTTTTATGGTGGTCTGTTTGGCGGTATTGCCGCCGGCTTGGCAGCGATCAAAATCATTCATTTACCCAAAACGGTATATGCAGACTGTATCGCTCCGATCATTCCGCTGTTTCACGGTATCGCGCGTATTGGCTGTTTTTTAGCTGGCTGTTGTTATGGGGTAGAATCAAAAATCGGCTTCACAGCGACCGGCAATCCCTTTGTTCCTGCCGTAAACGGAGTATCACGTTTTCCGGTTCAGCTTTTGGAAGCAATCTGCAACCTTTTGCTTGCAATTTTTCTGCTTCTGCTTTTGCGGCGGTCGGCACAATGCAATTCTTTACGGAGTGAATTGATATGGATATATTTTGCCGTCTATTCATCCGTTCGCTTTGCAGATGAATTTTTACGCGGAGACAATATCAGAGGTTTTATTGGCTTTTTGTCGACTTCCCAATGGATCAGTATATTGCTGTTCATTGTTGTTTTAATCAGAACAACCGTAAAACAGTACCAAAGGCACCATATGGCAAACTGACTTATCATAACCAAAATCCCCGACAGCATAAAGCCGTCGGGGATTCTATCTTATAAACTTTGCTCTTTTATTTTATAGCAGATGATAGTGCGGGATGATATCCAGATATTGTCCGTCCTTACTGCGAAAGCCGCCCGGTATCCTGCCGAGCTGGACAAACCCCAGCTTCCGATAGAGCTTCAGCGCCGGTTCATTGGTCGCCACCACCGCGTTGAACTGCAAGATCCGAAAGCCCAGCGCCCTTCCCTGCTCCATGCAGTGGCGCACCAGCTGTTCCCCGATATGTTCTCCGCGCAAAGCGGCGTCTACCGCATAGCTGGCGTTGCAGATATGCCCGCACCGCCCGACATTGTTGGGGTGGAGGATATACACCCCTGCCGCTTTGCCCTGCGGTGTGACGGCAACACCGGTATAGGATTGCGATGAGAAAAATGCTTTTCCGCTTTTAAGATCCAGCGTTTCCTCCTGCGGGAACGCCTCCCCGTCCTCCACGACCCGATTCCAAATTTCGATCGCGCCGGAAAGCGTATCGTCGGTCAGCGGACAGACTGTCACTTCCATAGCTTCACCCCACCATATAGCCGAAATACCGCAGTACAAAAATCCATGCCGTGAGGGTGACCGCCGAAAACAAAGTGGTCACCACCACAACGCTTCCCGAAAGGTCGGCGTCGCCGCCCATCTGCTGACACATGGTAAAGGAAGCGGGCGTTGCCGGAGACGCCAGCATGATGAGAATGGCGGCAAGCTTCTGATCCCGAAAGCCGAGCAGGATTGCCGGCGGCAGAAAGACCGCCGCCAGAATGACCAGCTTCAAAAGGCTTGCCGTGACCACTGCGCCGCTCACCCGCTTCAGATCGGTAAAGCGGAAATTCGCTCCCACCGTCAGCAGTGCCAGCGGGGACGCCATCACCGCCAGATAGCCGATCAGCTTTGCCGGTATCGCCGGAATGGGAACGCTGAAATAGGACGCCAGCATACCCAGTGCCAGCGCGATCAAAATCGGATTGGTAACCGTTTTGAAGACCGAGCGGAACAGAATTTTCAGAAAACCGTCGCCCTTTTTGCCGCCCTCGACCACCAGCACCACGACCGACAAAAGATTATAAAGCGGCACCGCGCCGAGGATCATCAGCGGCATCATCTCGGTCGAGCCGTAGATGCTTTCCATCAGCGCAAAGCCCAAAAGCGCCGCCGAGGAGCGAAACGACCCCTGCACCAGCGCCGCCGTTTTCCCGCCGTTTTTCATCACAAAATGCGCTGCCAGCCAAATGAGGAAAAAGCTCCCTGCCGTGACGCCGGCGCAGAATAAGATCATCCGCCGATCCATGATCGAACGGAAATCGGAGCCTGCCATATCCCGAAACACCAGTGCGGGGAGTGTGACATAAAAATTGAATTTCCCCGCCGAGCGGACAAACCCCTCGTCCAGCATACCGCCCCGTCGGATCAAATAGCCCAGAGCGATCACCAAAAACAGCGGCATGGTGACGCTCAGGCTGAACATCAGATTGCTAAGCATCTTTCTCCTCCAGCAAATACACATACTGATCGAGATAGTCGCAGTATGCCTTTTGTTCCTCCAAGGACAGTCCCGCAAAGGAGCAGACCAAAAGCCGCCCCCGTCTGCCGGTCACCAGCAGCAGATCGTCCGCATGGATCACATAATAGGCACGGATCCAGAAAAAGGGCTTGCCGCCGTCCAAAACGGCGGACTGCTCCGAAAAAGCGACATGGTGACTGCCGCAAAGCAGCCTGCCCCACTTCCCTTTCACCTGAAGCCGAATGATCCCCTTGACCGTCAGACCGGCAAGAGGCAAAACCGCCCATTTGCAAAGGCACACTGCCAAAACCGCCGCCAGCAGATAGCCCGCCGCGACAGGCAGAAACGTAAGAGTTGCCGCCGCCAGCCGCAAGGACGCCAAAACAGCGGCGATCCCGTAAAGCAGGCAGAACAGGCTGTGATAACCGGCACGGTTAAAATTCTTTTGATTGATGAGCGTCAGCGCGTGAGTCAGTTCCTCCCGAGAGAGCGTATAGCGCAGTTCCATCCTTACAGGGTGTGCTTTGTCTCGTCCGCCATCAGCTGCACCATCACAGCCTTCTGCGCGTGGAGCCGGTTTTCCGCCTCGTCAAAAATCTCGGCGGCGTGCGCCTCAAACACCTCGTCGGTGATCTCCTCCCCGCGGTGGGCGGGCAGGCAGTGGAGCACCAATGCGTCCGACCGGGCGGCTTTCAGCACGGTATCGTTGATCTGATAACCGGCAAAGGCTTTTTTGCGGACTGCCGCTTCCTCCTCCTGCCCCATCGACGCCCAGACGTCGGTGACCAGCACATCGGCGTCCGCCGCCGCTTCCTCGACCGACTCGGTGAGGGTAAAGGGCGCATCGGCAGGAATCTCATTCAGCACGGCGGGACGATAGCCCTCAGGGCATGCCGCCGCCACCTTCATGCCGACGGTCAGTCCGCCCACGATCAGCGAGTTTGCCATGTTATTGCCGTCCCCGATATAGCAGAGCTTCAAATCGTCCAGCTTGCCCTTATACTCCCGCACCGTCATCAGATCGGCAAGCACCTGACAGGGGTGACAGTAATCGGTGAGGCCGTTGATGACCGGCACCGAGCCGTACTTCGCCAGATCCTCCACTTCCTTTTGTGCAAAGGTGCGGATCATGATCCCGTCCAGATAGCGGGAAAGCACCCGTGCCGTATCCTGCACCGGCTCGCCCCGCCCGATCTGGAGGTCACGCGCCGACAAAAACAGCGCCTCGCCGCCCAGCTGGTACATCCCCACCTCGAACGACACGCGGGTACGGGTGGACGCCTTCTGGAAAATCAGCCCAAGGCTTTTCCCCGCCAGCATGGGGTGCGGAATATGATGCGCGTGCTCATACTTAAGCTGGTCGGCAAGATTTAAGATATCGGTGATCTCTTTCCGGGAAAGATCCCCCATTTTCAAAAGATGCTTCATGCGATCCCCTCCAATACTTTTTGCAATATCGCGATACCGCGGTCGATCTCTTCCTTTGTGATGATAAGCGGCGGCAGCAGGCGTACCTTTTCCTTGGCGGTCAGCAAAAGCAGTCCCGCTTCGGCGGATTTTGCCGCAACCTCGGCAGCCGTCCCCTTTTTGAGGGTGAAGCCGAGCATCAGCCCCAGTCCGCTTACCTTGTCGATCTGCGGCAATTCCTCCAGCCTCGTTTTCAGATAGCCGCCCTTTTCGGCAACCGCGCTTAAAAACGCCGGTTCGGAAATCCGTTTCAGGCAGCACAGCGCACCGGCGCAGACCACCGGATTCCCTCCGAAGGTACTGCCGTGCTGACCGTATTGCAGCACCTGCTCGGTCTTTTCTCCGAACAGCACCGCGCCGATCGGCAGTCCGCCGCCAAGCCCCTTTGCCAGTGTGACGATATCCGGCGTGACGCCGTAATGCTCGGCGGCAAGCAGCTTGCCGGTTCTGCCCATGCCGGTCTGCACCTCGTCGGCAATCAGCAGGATATCCCGCTTTTAGCAAAGGGAAGCGACCTGCCGCAAAAACGCAGGCTCCAGCGGGTGTACCCCGCCCTCGCCCTGCACCGGCTCCACCATCACCGCGCAGACGTCCTCGGTCAGCTTTTCGGTGAGGTCGGCAATATCGTTTGCCTTTGCATACACAAAGCC
>CANQKG010000055.1 GCA_947624425.1 uncultured Clostridia bacterium
TCGGCAAGAAAAACAAAGCCGACATCGTCATCACCGAGATCGGCGGCACCACCGGCGACATCGAAAGCCAGCCCTTTCTGGAGGCGATCCGTCAGGTGTCGCATGAGGTGGGACGGGATAACTGCCTGTTTATCCATGTCACACTGGTGCCTTACATCAAAAGCTCGGGCGAGCATAAGTCCAAGCCGACCCAGCACTCGGTCAAGGAGTTGCAGTCCTTCGGCATCATGCCGGACATCATCATTGCCCGCTGTGATGAATCGATCGACGAGACGATCCGGCGGAAGATCGCGCTGTTTTGCAATGTGAAGCCGGACTGCGTGATTGAAAATCTCACCCTGCCGGTGCTGTACGAAGCGCCGATGATGCTGGAGCGAAACGGCTTGGCGGACATCGTATGCCGGGAGCTTGCGATCGAGCAGAGCGGTCCCGACCTGTCCGAATGGAAAGCCATGCTGTCACGGATCGCGGCGCGGGACAAGTCCATTCGGATCGCGCTGATCGGGAAATATGTGCAATTGCATGACGCTTACCTGTCGGTAGCGGAGGCACTGCGGCACGGCGGTTTTGAGCTTTCCACCATGGTCAATATCGACTGGGTGGATTCGGAGCAGCTCAATCCTGACAACGTGGCAGTGCGGCTGTCGAAAGCGGACGGGATCATCGTGCCGGGCGGCTTTGGCGACCGCGGCATCGAAGGGATGATCGCCGCAGCGACCTATGCCAGAGAAAACGGCGTACCCTACTTCGGCATCTGCCTCGGCGTGCAGATCGCGGTGATCGAATACGCCCGCAAGGTGCTGGGCTGGCATGACGCCAATTCGGTGGAATTTGATAAGGAAACCACCCACCCGGTGGTCGCCTTCATGGCGGATCAGACCGAGGAGATGCCAAAAGGCGGCTCCATGCGGCTGGGCGCATATCCCTGCAAGATTACGCCCGGCACCATCATGGAGTACGCCTACGGCAAAGAGGAGATCGCCGAGCGGCACCGCCACCGGCTGGAATTCAATAATGATTTCCGGCAGGCGCTTTGCGACGGCGGGCTGGTCATCTCCGGCGCCTCGCCGGACGGCAAGCTGGTGGAGGCGGTGGAGCTGCCCTCTCACCCCTATTACATCGGCGTACAGTACCATCCCGAATTCAAAAGCCGTCCGAACCGCGCTCACCCGCTTTTCCGCACCTTTATCGAGGCTGCCGTCAAGCGCGCTTATCCGACCAAATAGGAGGACTCCGTATGAAGCTCAATCTCAATTACCAAAATGTCAAAGACAGCTATCTGTTTTCCACCATCGCCAAGAAGGTGTCCGCTTACAGCGAGACGCACCCCGATAAAAAGGTCATTCGGCTGGGGATCGGTGACGTGACCCTCCCGCTTTGTCCGGCGGTGATCGACGCCCTCCACGCGGCGACCGAGGAAATGGGCAAACAGGAAAGCTTTCACGGCTACGGCCCGGAACAGGGGTACGACTTTTTGCGGGACGCCATTCGCACCTACTATGCCGGTCACGGCGTGACCCTTGACGCGGACGAAATTTTCGTCTCCGACGGTGCGAAAAGCGACGTAGGGAATATCCTAGACCTCTTTGCGACCGATAACACCGTGCTGGTTCCCGATCCGGTCTATCCGGTTTATGTGGACACCAACATCATGGCGGGCAGAAAAATCCTCTACATGAACGCGAATGCCGAAAACGGCTTTCTGCCGATGCCGGACAGTACAGTAGACGCGGAGATCATCTATCTCTGCTCCCCCAACAACCCGACCGGCGCCGTTTACGACCGGCAGCAGCTTGCCGCATGGGTGGCGTACGCGGAGGAAAAGGGCGCGGTCATTCTGTTTGACGCGGCGTATGAGGCGTTTATCACCGATCCCGCGCTTCCCCGCAGTATCTTCGAGATCAAGGGCGCAGAGGACTGCGCGATCGAGTTTTGCTCCTTCTCCAAAACGGCCGGCTTCACCGGCACCCGCTGCGGCTACACCGTGGTACCCAAAAAACTGACCGCCGGCGGTATGTCCCTCAACAAAATGTGGCTGCGGCGGCAGACCACCAAATTCAACGGCGTACCCTATATCGTACAACGGGGTGCGGCGGCAGTCTTTACCCCCGAAGGGCAAAGGCAGATCACCGAAAATATCGGCTACTATCGGGAGAATGCCCGTGCCATCGCCGCTTGTCTGGACGAGCTGGGGATCTGGTACACCGGCGGCAAAAACTCCCCCTACCTCTGGCTTCGGTGCCCGAACGGCATGGCGTCCTGGGATTTCTTCGATTTCCTGCTGGAGCGCGCCCATGTGGTCGGCACGCCGGGCGCCGGCTTTGGCGAAAACGGCGAAGGCTTCTTCCGCCTGACCGCCTTCGGCGACCGGGACGCCACCCGCGAGGCGATCGAACGGATCAAGCGGGTACTAAGCTGACAGCTTTTTCGGTACTGCCCCTTGCCGCCCTTCGGCGGAAAGGGGCATTTTTCGTCAAGAACCGCAGAAAAAAGTTAGAAACCGAAACGAATCATTCATAATCTGGCTACAAAATCATGGTATAATATCCGTGTGCGAATATCATGATGTGGAAAACCTTATATATCAAAGAGGTGAAGCAAATGCAGAAAGAAAATGTCAATATCTATACCGAGCTGACGCCGGAGATCCTGCGCCTGAGCGGCTTTGCCGCCGAAAACGGCAAGATCGACCCGTCGCTCTATCAGCAGTACGACGTCAAGCGGGGTCTGCGGGACATCAACGGCAAGGGAGTGCTTGCCGGTCTGACCGCGATCTCGGAGGTGGTGTCCTCCAAGCAGGTAAACGGGGTATCCGTCCCCTGCGACGGCGAGCTTTATTACCGCGGGATCCGGATCGAGGATCTGGTATCGGGCTGTGTGCGGGAGCATCGGTTCGGCTTTGAGGAAACGGTTTATCTGCTGCTGTTCGGCAAGCTGCCGGACGCCGAGCAGTTAAAGCTGTTTACCGATCAGCTTGCCTTTTACCGTTCCCTGCCCACCAATTTCGTGCGGGATATCATTCTCAAAGCGCCGACCGCCGACATGATGAACACGCTGGCGCGCAGTGTGCTGACCCTATTTGCCTATGACGAAAAGAGCAACGATATTTCGCTGCCCAATGTGCTGCGGCAGTGTATTCAGCTGATCGCGCTTTTCCCGGTGTTCAGCGTCTACGGCTATCAGTCCTACAACCATTACGAACGGGGCGGCAGCCTGTTTATCCATATGCCCGACCCCAAGCTGTCCACCGCCGAGAACATCCTACATATGCTCCGGCCGGACAGCGCCTATACCGCGCTGGAAGCCACCATTCTCGATGTGGCGCTGATCCTCCATGCCGAGCATGGCGGCGGCAACAACTCCACCTTTACCACCCGCGTGGTCACCTCCTCCGGCACCGATACCTATTCCGCTATCGCGGCGGCGATCGCCTCGCTGAAAGGGCCGCGGCACGGAGGCGCCAACATCAAGGTGATGCAGATGTTCGACGATATGAAGCGGACCGTCAAGGACTGGAAGGACGAGGACGAGGTGCGCGCCTATCTTAAAGCACTCCTCCACAAGGAGGCGTTCGACCGCGCCGGT
Organism: uncultured Clostridia bacterium; assembly: GCA_947624425.1. GTDB lineage: Bacteria > Bacillota > Clostridia > Oscillospirales > Ruminococcaceae > CANQKG01. The sequence goes on from CANQKG010000055.1 coordinate 3,586, forward strand.
CTGATCTACGGCATGGGTCACGCCGTTTATTCGATCTCCGATCCGCGGGCAAAGATACTCGGCGGCTTTGTGAAAAGTCTGTCGGTGGAAAAGGGTCGGGAGGACGAATACGCCCTTTACTCGGCGGTGGAGCGTCTGGCGCCAGAGGTGATCGCCGAGGAACGGAAGATTTACAAGGGCGTTTCCGCCAATGTGGATTTTTACAGCGGCTTTGTCTACAGTATGCTTGACCTGCCGACCGAGCTTTACACCCCGCTTTTTGCCATCTCCCGCATCGCCGGCTGGAGCGCCCACCGGCTGGAGGAGCTGATCGGCAACGGGAAGATCATTCGTCCCGCCTACCAGAGCGTCGCACAGCATCAGCCCTATATCCCGCTGGATCAGCGGTAGCAAATCCGGTTCAACCGAAAAAACGATCCATCCGCTTTCGGGCGGATGGATCGTTTTGCTTTATTCTTCCCAACCGTTTTCCGTTTGGTGGACGGCAAACAGGTCGCGGATCGGATTGCCGTTTTCAAAAAACATGGCGCCGGTCGCGCCGCTCCACGGTGCGTCTGCCGCAAAGGCTCTGCACGCTGCGGCAACCTGTTCGGCCGTCATCTCTCCCGCCCGCTCCTGCTCCGAAAGCACGGCGGAAATCAGATAGACCGCGTCATACCCCAGCGCGGCGGTGAGGTTCGGCTCCTCCCCATAAGCGAGCCGATAACCGGCGTCAAAGGCCAAGGATCGTCCGCCGCCGGGCAGATAGGAGGTCAGCACCTCGGTATGCTTCATACAGGAAAGAGGATCGGTGAGCATCTGCGGCACCGCGACGCCGCTTTCGGGCAGCAGGAACGAAACGTCGTACCGGTTATGCTCCGCCGCGATGCGCAGCAGTTCGGCCGCGTCCTGCGCCGGTATGGCAAGGAATACAAGATCCGCGCCGGTCGCACAGCAGTCTGCGGCGGCGGCTTCGTCCATCACCCGGTACTCCACCTGCCGGCCGACCGTGATCTCAAATTCCGAGGCCTGTTTTGTAAAACTCTCCGCCCAATGTACCGACTGCGGATCGTCCGCACGGCAGACCACCGATACCGTTTCCTTCTCATTCCGGCGGTGGAGATAGTTGGCGGCGGCGATCCCCTCGTCGGCGGCGGCGCAGGGAAGCCGCAGCGCGTTGCCGTCCGCAATATCCGCCGCGTCGGTCGAAAGGGGCAAAACACGGTAGACGGCCGAGCCGTTCTCCCCGCCCAGCAGCACCTTTGCGTCGGTCATATCCTCATAAGCGACCGCCACCGGCGAACCGCCGATCCCGTCGTTTTCATTGAGCTCGGTCACCGCAAGCTCGATCCCTTTTTTGAGGGCGTCGTCCACCGGTCCGGGTACGCCGATCACAAAAGGCGCGCCCGCCGTGCCGCAGCCGGCAAGCGAAACGGCAACCGCCGCCGCGGCAACCGCCGCCGCAATTCTTTTTTTCATATCACACCTCTTTCTCCGCCGGAAGATCCAGCGGCGCCAGATAGCTTCGATAGCATCTCAAATAAAGGAAAATTCCCAGCAAAAGTGAAACGACCTCGGCAATCACAAAAGCGTACCAGGTATAAGAAAGTCCGATCCGGGAAAGGAAATAGGCCGCCGGCAGAATGATGATAAGCTGGCGGGTCAGAGACATCAGCAGGCTCCGCGCACCCAGACCGATTGCCTGGAACAGCGTGGAGATCACGATCCCCAGCGCGGCAAACGGGAAGCAGAGGCTGATGGTCCGCAGCGCCGGTACGCCGATCGACGTCAGATAATCCGACACGCCGAAGAAGGAGAGCAGCAACTGCGGGAAGAGCAGGAACAAAAGCATACCCAGCACCATAATGACGGCGGCGATATACATCCCCAGCCGCATGGCGCCGATCACCCGCTTTTTGTTCCTTGCGCCGAAATTGAAGCCCATGATCGGCATCAGTCCCTGCGTTAAGCCGAACACCGGCATGAAAATGAAGGACTGCAGCTTGAAATAAACGCCGAAAACCGCCACGGCTGCCTCCTCCACCGAAATGAGGATCATGTTCATGCCGACTACCATGACCGAGCCGATCGACTGCATGACAATGGAAGGCAGCCCGACCGCGTAGATCTGCCGCACCGATTCCCACCGCCAGCGAAAGTGCCGGAGCGTGACATGAACCGCGTGGCTTTTTCCGAACACCACCAGCAGGCTGAAGATCATACCGGCAATCTGTCCCGCCACCGTGGCGATCGCGGCGCCCGCAACGCCGAGGCGGGGAAACGGACCGATCCCGAAAATCAAAAGCGGGTCAAAAATAAGGTTGATTACGGCGCCGGTCAGCTGAAAAAGCATGGGATAGATCATATTGCCGGTCGCCTGAAGCGTTTTTTCCATCAGCACCGAAATAAACTGTCCGAACGAGAAAATACAAACGATCGAGAGATATGAAATGCCCAGCTCCCGAATCGCGGCGTCATCGGTAAAGGCGCCGAAAAAGGGAGCGGCAAAGAACAGCCCGAACAGAAAAAACAAGAACCAGCTTGCAACGGCCAAAATAAGCCCGTGAGAAGCCGCCGCATCGGCCTCGTCCTTTTTCTGCTCGCCCAATCTGCGGGCAACCAGCGAATTGACGCCGACTGCGGTGCCGACCCCCACCGAGATCATCAGCATCTGAACGGGGTAGGCAAGCGACACGGCGGTCAGCGCGTCCTCGCTGAACCGTGCGACAAAAATGCTGTCCACCACATTGTAAAGCGCCTGGATCAGCATGGAAAACATGGCGGGAAGCGCCATGGAAAAAATAAGCGGAAGAAGCGGCCGGTCGGACAGCTTATTCCCCGAACCCGAAGTTGCCATGAGGATATCCTTTCTTTTTATCATCTTGTCCTTTCCAAGTATACCAAAAGATACGGCTTTTTTCAATTCTTTTCTGCATCTTGCTTTTCTTTCCAAAAATCGCTATAATAAAAAAGCAAAAACAACGAAAGGCGATGGGAAGCATGAAAATCATCTATGCCAAGGATTATGACGACATGAGCAAAAAGGCCGCCGCCATTCTTGCGGCGGTGGTCACCGCAAAGCCGGACTGCGTACTGGGGCTGGCGACCGGTTCCACACCGGTCGGACTCTACCGGGAGCTGATTCGGGGGTATGAGGAAGGCAGGCTTGACTTTTCCAGGGTGCGCACCGTCAATCTGGACGAATACTGCGGGCTGACCGCCGATTCGGATCAAAGCTATGTCTACTTCATGCGGGAGAACCTGTTTGACCACATCAACATCGATCCGGCAAACACCCATATTCCAAACGGCGCCAATCCCGATGCGGCGGCGGAATGTGCGCGGTACGATGCTCTGCTGGACGCCATGCCTGCCGATATCCAGCTTCTGGGGATCGGGAACAACGGGCATATCGGCTTTAACGAGCCTGCCGACAGCTTTGCGGTCGGCACCCATCAGGTGATGCTGACCAAAAGCACCATCGACGCCAATGCCCGCTTCTTTGCAAAGCCGGAGGACGTGCCGCGCAGCGCCTATACCATGGGGATCGCCGGTATCATGAGGGCGAAAAAAATCTTACTGGTGGCAAACGGCGTCAATAAGGCGGAGATCATCGAAAAGGTGGCGACCGGTCCGGTCTGTCCGCAACTACCCGCTTCGGTGCTGCGGCTCCACCCCGATGTGACCATTGTGGCGGACGCAGCGGCGCTCGGCTGCCTGCAAAAAAGCTCTCCCGCGCTGATCTCGGAGGAATAACGCATGACTTACGGCATCGAAAAGCTCCACGCATTGCTGCGGGAATCTCGCCCGCTTCGGTGGCTTTTTGCGGGAGACAGCATCACCCACGGCTGTCACCACACCGGCGGCATGAAAAATTTTTTCGAGTATATCAAGCAGTATCTCAGCCTGCCGCTTCCAAACGGCATGGATCGCTCCGGCGACCTTGTGATGCAGACCGGCGTATCCAGCGCCACCACCGGCGACTGCCTGCATTATTATGAAAGCTGGGTGGAAAATATCCGCCCCGATATCATTGTTTTTATGTTCGGCATGAACGACGCGGTGACCATCTCCGGACTGGACGGCACCCCGAACGGAGACGCGGACATCGCGGTGTTCCGGCAAAATCTGGACGAGCTGATGACACGGTTTGTGCGGCTTGGCGCTTTTCCGATCGCCATGATCCCGAATGCAAGCTGCCGCGATGAGGCGATCGCTCCCTATGAGGAAGCGGTCCGCGCTCTCTGCCGGCGGGAGGGCATGCTGCTGGTCGACCACCATGCGATGTTCTCCGGCGCCGGAAAGCAAGCGGAGGAATGGATGTCCGACCATATCCACCCAAACGGACTCGGGCATTTTTATATGGCAAAGGAGATCCTGCGGACGCTGGAACTTCCCGAAGCGGGCGTGCTGGCAGGACCTCTGCCCTATCGGGTGGCATACGGCGGCTGTACGGAAGGGTATGTGCCGCCCCTCAACCGGTTCCTTCGAATCATGAAGCCGC
>CANQKG010000056.1 GCA_947624425.1 uncultured Clostridia bacterium
GACGCCGCAGGCAAGGCAGGCGTCCATGATGGTGAGGTCCTGATAGGGGAGCGCGATATTCATCACCAGATCGGGCTTGTAAGCGCGGATCAGCGCGACGACCTCATCCACATTGTCGGCGTCCACCTGCGCGGTGGTGATTTTTGTTTTCGTTTTGCCCGCCAGCTTGTCCGCCAGCGCATCGCATTTGGATTTGGTGCGGCTTGCGATGCACAGTTCGCCAAACACATCGCTTGCCTGACAGCACTTTTGAATCGCGACCGAGGCAACTCCGCCGCAGCCGATCACTAACACTCTGCTCATCTTCTGCCTCCTTTGTCGATTGCCAAGATCATCTCCCGCAGCACCTTGCAGGCGGTGGCGGTGGATACCCCCGAAGCGTCCAGCATCGGCGCCAGTTCAGTCAGATCGGCGCCCACCACATGGGCGCGGCAGACGGTTAAAATGGCGTCCAAAAGCTGTAAAAAGGAAACGCCGCCTGCCTCCGGCGTGCCGGTGCCGGGAAACGCCGCCGGATCGAGGCAGTCGAGATCCACCGTAAGGTAAATAGGCGCGCCGCTTTTTTGCAGCGTCTCCACGGTATCGGTCAGCCCGGTAAAATCAAACGGGTGGAGAGCGGTGTGCGCCTCCCCGAAAGCAAACTCCGCCTTTTCTCCGCTGCGGATGCAAAACTGGTGGATATGTCCGTCCCCCAAAAGCTCGTGACAGCGGCGGATCACCGAAGCATGGCTGAGCTTTTCGCCCAGATAGTCGTCCCGCAGATCGGCGTGCGCGTCAAACTGAATGAGGTGCAGATCGGGGTACCGGCTTTTCATCGCCCGCACCGCACCGAGGGTAATTAGATGCTCGCCGCCGAGCAAAATCGGGAGCTTGTGGTCTCGCAGAATATCGGCGGTCTGCTTTTCGATCGCCCGCAGCGCCCGCTTGGGATCGCCGAACGGAAGCTCCAGATCACCGCCGTCAAACAGAGCGCAGTCGGTCAGGTCGGCGTTTTGATAGGGACTGTAGGTCTCCAGCCCAAAGCTCTCATGCCGGATCGCCGCCGAGCCGAACCGCGCACCCGGGCGGAAGCTGGTGGTGGAATCAAACGGTGCGCCGAACAGCACGATTTTTGCGTCCCGATAGCTGCCGTCACAGCCGATGAAGGTCTCCACATTTCTATTCATGCTCTACCTCCTCCAGGATTTCCTCCAAAAACGCCGGCAGATAAAAGGAGCCGACATGGAGACGGGTGGTATAGTATTTGGTTTTCAGTCCCAGCGCGAGCCATTTTTCGGCGTTGAGATCGTCAATCGGATGATATTGCTTGCTGGCAAAGCCGAACAGCCAGTACCCTGCCGCATAGGTCGGGATATGCGCCTGATATACCCGACTGATGGGGAAGGTGCTGACGATCCGCTTGTGACTGCGCTGCATGGCGTCGGCGTCCTGCCGGTAAAAGGGGCTGCCCTGCTGGTTGACCATGATCCCGTCGCTTTTCAGCGCATTGCAGCAGCTTGCATAAAACTCCCTTGTGAATAGTCCGGCAGAGGGACCGAAAGGATCGGTGGAATCTACGATAATCAAATCGTACTCACCGCTGCACCGGCGGATAAACCGCAGCGCGTTCTGGTACCGGATATTCACCCGTCCGTCGTCCAGACGGCTGGCGTTTTCGGGCAGATAGGTGCGGCAGACCTCGATGACCTGCGGGTCCATTTCCACAAGGTCGATCCGCCTGATCTGTTCGTATCGGGTCAGCTCCCGCACCACGCCGCCGTCCCCCGCGCCGATCACCAAAATATCGCGGGCGTTCGGGTGGACCGCCATCGGCACGTGGGTAATCATCTCGTCATAGATAAACTCGTCCCGCTCGGTCAGCATCACGTTGCCGTCGAGGGTCAGTACCCGCCCGAATTCGGGTGTTTCAAAGACGTCGATCTGCTGATAATCGCTTTTCCCCGAATAGAGATGACGGTTGACCCTAATGCTGTGCTGCACATCGGGGGTGTGAAATTCGCTGAACCAGAGATCCATTACAGTACGCCTCCCGTCATGACATTGATATGCCGGATCTCGGGATCCTCCGGTCCGGTCAGGGAGCAGCCCTTCTCCCTTGCGTATTCGATATAGGAGAGGATCTGCGGCGTGATCCGCTCGCCCGGCGCCAAAATCGGGATGCCGGGCGGATAGCACATCACAAATTCACAGCCCACCTGCCCCGCGCTTTCGGCGAGGGGAATGCTTTTCTTGTCGGCATAAAACGCCACCTGCGGGCTTGTCACCACATCGGGCGGGATATACTCCTGCCGCAGCAGACCGCTGCTGTCCTTTTGGTATCGGCGGCGGATATCCGCCAGCGCACTCACCAGCCGCTCTAACTCCTGCGGGCGGTCGCCCATCGAAAGATAGGCGAGAATGTTGCCGATGTCCCCGAACTCGATCTGAATATCGTATTCGTCCCGCAGAATATCGTAAACCTCGATCCCCGCAAGCCCGACGTCACGGGTGTGAACGCTTAATTTGGTGGCGTCGAAATCAAATACCGAGTCGCCGTTTGTAAGCTCTTTCCCAAAGGCGTTGTATCCGCCGATGGCGTTGATCTCTTCTCTGGCATAGTCCGCCATCTCCATCACCCGCCGGAATACGGTGCGTCCCCGCAGTGCAAGGTTTCGTCTGCTGATGTCTAAGCTTGACATCAGCAGATAGCTGGCGGAGGTGGTCTGGGTCAGATTGATGATCTGCCGCACATGACCTGCCGGCATATCGGGACCGGTCAGAAGCAGGCTCGACTGAGTGAGGCTGCCGCCGCTTTTGTGCATCGAAACGGCGGACATATCCGCACCTGCCGCCATGGCGGAAACAGGCAGATGCTCTCCGAAATAAAAATGGGTGCCGTGCGCCTCGTCCGCCAAGCAGAGCATACCCGCCTCATGCGCCATCTTCACGATCGCACGCAGATCGCTGCAAACGCCGTAATAGGTGGGATTGTTGACCAGCACGGCGACCGCGCGGGGATGCTCTCTGATCGCCCGCTTCACCTGCTCGCGGCACATACCCAGCGAGATGCCGAGCTTCTGATCCACCTCGGGATTGACATAAACCGGTACGGCGCCGCAGAGTACCAGCGCGTTGATGACGCTGCGGTGGACGTTGCGGGGGAGGATGATTTCGTCGCCCCGTTTGCAGGCGGCAAGCACCATGCTCTGTACCGAGCCGGTGGTGCCTCCTACCATCAGAAAAGCGTGCGCCGCGCCGAAAGCGTCGGCCGCAAGCTCCTCCGCCTGCCGGATCACCGAAACCGGGTGACATAGGTTGTCCAGCGGCTTCATGCTGTTGACGTCTACCCCCATGCACCGCTCTCCCAAAAAGGCGGTCAGCTCGGGGTTGCCGCGCCCGTGCTTGTGTCCCGGCACATCGAAGGGAACCACCCGCATCTGCCGAAAGCGTTCGAGCGCCTCATAGATCGGCGCACGGTGCTGATCCTGTAATCGTTCCATCGCATTTACCTCTGAAATCAAAAACGCAGACCGTGACAAACACAGCCTGCGTTTCGGATATACGGAATAAAAAAGCCGCTGTGATCGACCCCTTTGCCGGCCTGCGTTTGGTATCGGAAAAGACCCTGTTATGCTACCTCGGATTATATCATATCCGAAAATCCCTGTCAACGAATATTCTTAGTCTGGCGAAGAAGCAATAATCAACGAAATTTTATCATCCGTCACGGAGGCGGACATATATCAACCGCAATTCTGCCGTCCTTGTCAAGACCTCCCTTGTCAAAGGGAGGGGGGACCGCGCAAAGCGCGGTGGAGGGATTCAAAAAAGAATTTAACTTTGTGAAAGCTCTTGGCTCTCTTTAGCAAAGAAAGCTCATCGCCGGTGTTCTTTTGATACTGCCTTGACGGATATCCGTCGGCGGCTTATAATACATATATACCAATCCTATTTAGGAAGGGAGCCTCATTATGCCGACACTGTACTACAAGGAAGCGCAAAAACTGGCGCGGGGAGAGTTTCGCTCCTGCACCTTTCGGGGAGAGTACCCCTATCTGCCCGTGCTGGACGATTTTATTTCGGATGAGCAATTAAATCAGGGGATCGATCTGGGCATCGTGCAGATCCCGATGGAGTTTATCGTCGGTACCCGTACCGGCGGGCGTTCTACCGCTTTTGCCCGGAACTTTATGCCGCTGATTGAGGACGATACCGAGTTTGCCTCCAAATGGAAGGCATTGTGCCGTTCCCATCTGGAGGAGGGGATTCACGACCCGATCAAGGTATACGAGTATATGAACCGCTACTATGTGCAGGAGGGGAATAAGCGGGTCAGCGTGCTGAAATTTTTCGGCGCCTATAATATCGACGCCTATGTCACCCGTATCCTGCCCGAACGCACCGGCTCGAAAGAGGTGGAGCTTTATTATGAGTTTCTCGATTTCAACCGTTACAGCGGGGTCAACAGCATCGAATTCACAAAGTCGGGGAGTTACGCCCAGCTTCAACAGCTGATGGGGAAGGAGCCGGAGGAACCGTGGACGGAGGAGGAACGGCGGGATTTTTTGAGCGCCTACTACTATTTCCGGAAGGATTACGAGAGCAGCGGCGGAAAAAAACTCAGTTCCACCGTGGGGGATGCCCTGCTGGCGTTCATTCAGATCTACGGCTATCAGGCGCTCCAAAATCGGGACGAGATGAAAAAGATGATCTCCGATATGTGGGAGGAGATCGCTCTCCAGCAGGAGGAGGAGCCGATCGACGTCAAGCTCGATCCGCCCGAAAAGAAGCCGGGACTGCTGACCAAGATGTTTTCGGGCGGCAAAAAGGAGAAAAAGGTCGCCTTTATTCACGATAAGGATCCCGCCGCTTCCGGCTGGACCAAGGGGCATGAGCAGGGACGCTGCCATGTGCAGCGGGTGTTCGGGGATAAAATCCAGACGACCGCCTTTTTCAACGCCATGGAAAACGATCCGTATGCGGTGATCGAGCAGGCAATCGCCGACGGCAATACCGTGATTTTCACCACTTCGCCGCGGCTGCTGCCCGCATCGCTCCGGTCGGCGGTGGAGCATCCCGACGTCACGATCCTCAACTGCTCGCTCAATACGCCGCACCGGTATATCCGCACCTATTATGCCCGTATGTACGAGGCGAAATTCGTCATCGGGGCGATCGCAGGCGCATTGGCGGGCGGCGATCCGGTGGGCTATCTGTGCGATTATCCCATCTTCGGGCAGGTCGCGGGGATCAACGCCTTCGCACTGGGCGTGCAGATGGTCAATCCCCGTGCCAAGGTGTATCTGGAATGGTCGTCGGTGGGAAGCGCGGAGGAGGCATTAAAACGGCTGACCGACCGCGGGATCCGGCTGATCTCCTCCCAGGATCTCACCAAGCTGGGGGACGAGAACGACAGCAGCTTCGGGCTTTCGCTTTTGTCGGAGGGAGATCTTGTCAATCTCGCGGCGCCGGTCTGGCAGTGGGGCGTGTATTACGAGTCGCTTCTCCGCCGTATTCAGGACAAGAGCTTTCAGGCGGAGTATGAGGAAAGCGATAAGGCGCTCAACTACTACTGGGGGATGTCCGCCGGTACGGTGAAGGTGCGCTGCTCCGATAAGGTGCCGCCCAGCACCCGGCAGATGTCACGGCTGCTCCAAAGCAGTATCCGGGCGGAGCTTTGCCACCCGTTTCGTGGGGAAATTTACCTTCAGGACGGCAGAAAGCTGGAGGGCGCGCTGACGCCGGAGCAGATCATCAACATGGATTGGCTGGTGGAGAATATCGAAGGCTCGATCCCGACCTATGAGGAGTTAAACGAGATCGGGAAGGCAACGGTGGATATGGTGGGCGTGGAGCCTGCCGTGAAGGATAGGAAAGAGTGACCGACGGTCGGATGTAAAAACTGACAGAATGGGGAACGATATGAGGATTTTAGCCGTCTCCGATGTGGACGCCAAGTACTATTACGATTATTATGTGCCGGGCAAGCTGGACGGCTTCGACTTCATTCTTGCCTGCGGCGATATGCACCGGGAGTATCTGGAGTTTTTGGTCACAATGGCAAACTGCCCGCTTTTGTATGTGCATGGCAATCATGACGAGCAGTATGCGCAATTTCCGCCCGAGGGCTGTATCTGCGTGGAGGATCAAATCTATGTCTGCAACGGGGTGCGGATCCTCGGGCTGGGCGGCTCCTACCGCTATCGGGAGGGAAGCTATATGTTCACCGAGCGGCAGATGCGCCGCCGGATCAGGAGACTGCAGTTCCAGCTGAAAAAACACGGAGGCTTTGATATTCTGGTCACCCATGCGCCCGCCCGCCATATCAATGATTTTGATTCGCTCTCCCATCGCGGGTTTGAGTGCTTTGTGCCGCTGATCGAAAAGTACCGCCCCAAGTATTTTGTGCATGGGCATATCCATAAAAGCTACGGAGCGGACATTCCGCAGAAAACGGTTTACGGCGATACCGTTATCATCAACGCTTACGACCATGTCACATTTGAATACTGATACGGGGACAGGAAGATGAAAAAGGGACTGGAGCCGGATCGGGAGATCGAGCGGAGCATCCTCACCAAATACCGGCGGGAGCTGTGGAATCCGTTCATGGCGGCGATCCGGGACTATGAACTGCTGCAACCGGGGGACAGGATCGCCGTCTGCATTTCGGGCGGGAAGGATTCGATGCTGCTGGCAAAGCTGATGCAGATACTCAGCCGGTTCAGTGAAACGCCGTTTGAGCCGGTGTTCCTTGTCATGGACCCCGGCTACGATCGGGAGAACCGGAAAAAGATCGAGGAAAACGCCCGGCTTTTGCAGATTCCGATCACGGTGTTTGAGACAAAAATCTTTGCGGCGGCGGAGCGCGCGGCAAAAAATCCCTGCTACCTCTGCGCCAGAATGCGGCGGGGACATCTTTACAGTAAGGCAAAGGAATTGGGGTGCAATAAGATCGCGCTGGGGCATCACCTCAACGATGTGATCGAAACGACCGTGATGGGAATGCTCTACGGCTCGCAGCTTCAGGCGATGCTGCCGCGGCTTAAAAGCAGGAATTTCGAGGGCATGGAGCTGATCCGTCCGCTCTATCGGGTGCGGGAGGAGAGTATTCTGGCATGGAAACGGTATCACGGGCTGGAGTTTATCCGGTGCGCCTGCAGCGTGACCGGCACGATCTGCGACGACGGCGCAGGCGGCTCAAAGCGGCAGGAGGTGAAAATGCTGCTGCGCGACCTCAAACGGGAGAACCCGAATGTCGAAACAAGCATTTTCAACAGTATTCACGCCGTCTGCCTCGACACCTTCCCCGGCTATAAAACAAAAGGTACTACCCATTCTTTTCTGGAAACATTATAAAGAGCGTGGCGAAATCGCCGCGCTTCGAGGGACAAATCGGGTTTACCCGAAAACTATTGTCTTTGTCAAGACCTCCCTTGTCAAAGGGAGGGGGACCGCGCAAAGCGCGGTGGTGGGATTCAAAACCGTATTTTTCCCTTGCAACGCAACAAAAAGCCCGAAGCCGTTTGGCTTCGGGCTTTTTGTTTGTCCCTCGAAATATTTTAGTCGATCTTCGGGAGCTTTTGGAAGTACTCCTGCAATTCCTCGTCGGTGGGGATATAGTCGTCCATTTGACCGTCGTGGAACTTCTCGTAAGCCACCATGTCGAAGTAGCCGGTGCCGGTCAAGCCGAACACAATGGTCTTTTCCTCGCCGGTCTCCTTGCATTTGAGTGCCTCGTCGATCGCCACCCGAATGGCGTGTGCGCTTTCGGGCGCGGGGAGAATGCCCTCCACTCTGGCAAACTGCTCCGCCGCTTCAAACACCTTGGTCTGGGGAACCGATACCGCTTCCATCAGTCCGTCGTCGTAAAGCTGGGAGAGTACCGGACTCATGCCGTGGTATCTCAGACCGCCGGCATGGTTCGGCGCCGGAATAAAGCCGCTGCCCAGCGTGTACATCTTGGCCAGCGGGCAGATCATGCCGGTGTCGGCCAAGTCGTAGGCAAAGACGCCGCGGGTGAAG